>JBCAWW010000015.1:0-18039 GCA_038534415.1 Bacteroidota bacterium
CAAGCGTATCCGACCCGCAGCACTCTATCCCTATGATTATAGTCACCCTCAATACACCCATTTGCATTGGTTTACCGAAGGCGTTACTGACTACTATACCCATTTGACGATGGTAAGAGCAGGCCTACAAACAGAAGAATATTTGTTCCAAAACTTTGGCCGCACCATCCAAAGTCTCGAAAATGGTTATTCAGCAGAAGTGGTTTCACCCGCAGCCTCTAGCTTCAATAGCTGGTTGAGTAGCTCAGACTATGCACATCCTGATCATCGCATCTCTTATTACTCCCAGGGTCGCTATCTCGGTATGCTGATCGACCTCAAGTTGCGCGCTGACTCTAAAGGAGAGGTCACGCTAGACGATGTCTTTGTAAAATTATATCAGGAATACTATCAGCAAGGAAAAGGGATTCCAGAGGATGGGATCCAACAAACCCTCGAAAAGCTCTCTGGCAAATCATGGCAGCAGTTTTTTGACCTTTATGTCTTTGGCTTGAAATCCCCGGACTATACCAAAATATTTGCTCCCTTTGGCTTGGAGCTAGGGGTCAAACCCAATAACAAAGCCGGAGCCAAGCGTCTAGGCATCATGTCCCTACAAGAGCATACAGATGGACTGATCGTTCGGAGAATCCGTCCCGGAACAGATGCTTATCTCGCTGGCATAGGCACGGGAGACATCCTGACAATGCTAAATGGAGCGCCGATAGCAGAGGAAGACTTTGTGGCGGCCTGCAATAAACTCAAAGAAGGCAAAAGTATGGAGTTGAGCGTTCTGCGAGCAGGAAAAATACAAACTATCGAAATCAAATACGCAGGACTGTTTACCCCTACAACTTATACATTGGAGCGTCGTAAGAGAATAAAAAGCGAAGAAGAAAGCTTATTAAATGCTTGGTTAAGTAGTCGTCAAGGCAATTGATCCTTTTCATTGTAGCATTTTTTTCTTTTATTCGCGTAAGCTTTTCTTACCTGAACAGCAAGATCACTTTTTCCCTTCGTTTTTAAAGCTGATTCACTTCTCAGGTAAATTCTCCCGCGCTAAAGTCTTTATTACTGTTTTTCAGCTAGCTGGAGAAGCAATTACAATTAATAGTTTGTATCCCCTTTTATGAAATATTACGTTTCTAATGAACCCCTGCGATTGCGGGAGTACGGGCGTAACGTGCAGCAAATGATCGATTTTGCTAGGACTATCGAAGATCGTGATGAGCGATCAGCCGTAGTTGAAGAAATCGTTCGGATTATGAACGCCCTCAATCCTTCACCAAAAGATACTGAAGATTACCGACGCAAGATGTGGGATCATATGTTTTTGATGGCCGAGTTTGATCTCGACGTCGAAGCCCCCTTTCCCATCCCGACCAAAGAGCAAGTAATCGGTCGGCCGACAAAGCATATTGGATACTATAAAGGCAAAGCCCGTTACCGTCAATATGGTCAGAACATCGAAAAGATGATTGACAATGCCGTCGAAATGGAAAATCCTGAGAAAAAGGAGGCCTACCTCAATCTAATTGCCAATAGCATGATGCAGTTTTTGCGTCATACCGACCGTTACTCTAGTCCAGAAGAGGTAATCGCTCAGCAAATCAATGAGCTATCTCGTGGCAAACTTCAGGTCAAAGCCGAAGATCTCGTCATTTCGGCAAAGGCTCCTTCGCCGCAACCGACCTTCCCACGAAATAACAAGAGCAAGAAAAAGAATAAAAAGAATCGTCGCTCCAATTCGAACTCGAACAATCGAAGAAGAAGTCGGTATTAAGCCACGGTTAAACTTTACATTCCCAGTTGTCGGTTTGCGATATTTTTGCGTAATCGGCACCTGGGATTTCTAATTTATCAGCATCCCCTACGAATACTCAGGCAAGCAAGGCGAATATTCAGATACCGCATAGATCGAGGCCATTTCCTCTGACCTTAGTATCATGAAAGTTCTCACACCAGTATCCGTAGTCACAAAAAAATCTAGCAAAGCAATGGAATATTTTGCGGTCGAAGGCGGGCATCGCCTTTCCGGAGAAATCACTCCCCAAGGGGCCAAAAACGAAGCCCTGCAGATCCTCTGTGCCGTAGTCCTTACTTCTGAGCCCATTACCATCTCCAATGTGCCCAATATCGTCGATGTCAATCGCTTGATCGGCATTTTAAAAGATATGGGCGTGAAGGTGGAGCAATTAGCACCTGACACTTATCGCTTTCAAGCCGATGAGCTCGACCTCGATTATATCCAAAGCGAAGCTTATTGGAATAGCGCGAGTAAACTACGCGGCTCCATCATGTTGGTAGGTCCGCTATTGGCGCGTTTTGGCAAGGCCTTTATCTCTCGGCCTGGAGGCGACAAAATCGGTCGCCGCCGTTTGGACACACACTTTTGGGGTTTCCAGCAGCTAGGCGCTAAGTTTCATTATGACAATCAAAAAGGTCTTTTTGAGGTTTCCTCCGCGGGACGTCTCAAAGGCACCTATATGTTGCTAGATGAGGCCTCTGTTACTGGTACAGCAAACTTGGTTATGGCCGCAGCGCTCGCCCAAGGGACCACCACCATCTATCATGCTGCTTGTGAGCCCTATCTTCAGCAAATCTGCAAGATGATCAATCGCATGGGGGGTAAAATCTCCGGTATTGGTAGCAATCTCTTGACCATAGAAGGAGTAGATGCTCTCGGTGGCACCGAACACCGTATGCTGTCCGATATGATTGAAGTAGGTAGCTTTATCGGTATGGCGGCCATGACGCAAAGCGAACTATTGATCAAAAATGCTGGCATCGAACATTTGGGCATTATCCCCGAAGTATTTCGCCGCATGGGGGTCAAGATGCAGTTTGAAGGCGATGATATTCGCGTACTGCCACAGGAAGTTTGTGAGATTGAGACCTTTATCGATGGCAGTATCATGCACGTATCCGATCATCCTTGGCCGGGCTTCACGCCAGACTTGCTCAGTATCGTGCTCGTATTGGCGACCCAGTGCAAAGGTTCTGCCTTGATCCATCAGAAAATGTTTGAAAGCCGCCTCTTTTTTGTCGATAAACTCATCGACATGGGGGCTCAGATCATTTTGTGTGATCCACATCGTGCGACCGTGATCGGTTTGGCTCGACAGCAAAAATTACGGGCGATCTCCATGACCTCTCCAGATATCCGAGCGGGGGTAGCCCTTTTGATTGCTGCGCTTTCGGCGGAGGGCACCTCAAAAATCTACAATATCGAGCAGATTGACCGTGGCTATCAGTATATCGAGCAACGTCTCAACGCAATCGGCGCTAAAATTCAGCGTCTAAGCGATTAATTTATGTAACACAGTCTGATTTTTGATCGGCCAGTTCAGCGACAAGGCAATGCCTTGTCGCGATTGCAGGAGAAGCGTTCTGCGAAGCAGTAAAATAATCCCCAACAAGCATAGCCCTTTGTCTTGGGCAATCCTAATGGCATATTTTCTTTAAAAATTGCTTCAGACCTTTCCAATGATAGAATTGTCAGATAGCTAGCAATCTTTAATCTGAATAATTTCGTTAATTAGGTCTCAGATTTATTAGCATTAAGCTCAAGCAAACATGTATTTATCAAAAAAAATATGGCTCCCACTGGCGCTCTTCGCCTTCGGTTTTGCCTCTTGGGGTTTTATGAGTATTCCTGCGGAGAACGCCCAGTCTAGCGCCGCGGAAATCAATTGGGTCACGATGGAAGAAGCCGCCACAGCCGCCGAAAAAGACGGCAAAAAGCTCCTCATCGATATGTATACCGATTGGTGTGGTTGGTGTAAGCGGATGGACCAGACGACCTACTCTGATCCAGGAGTAGTCAAGTACATCAACGACAATTACCACGCGGTCAAGTTTGACGCCGAAAGCAAAGAAGCCGTCACCATCAATGGCGTTACTTACAAATACAATCCTAAGATCGGTCGTCGTGGGGTACACGAGCTAGCCGTACAAATTCTCAACGGTAAGCTATCTTATCCTACCACATCTTTCCTCAATCCAGACTTAAGTATCCTTACCAATGTTGCCGGTTTTCAACAGGCTGATGACATGATGGTGATCTTGAGCTTCTTGGGAGAAGACCACTATAAGACCGTTCCTTTTGATGAGTATCAAAAGTCCTACGCTCAAGGCAAATAGAAACTAAAAAATATCTCTTTACAGGCTGCTTATAAGTAAATTACTTGTAGGCAGCCTGTATTTTTTTGCGTTAATTTGGCAGCATTTATTGCCACAATGTCAATGGCACACATTGTGTTCAAAAATAAGTATGCGAAAAGCAGGAAACTGGTTTCGAAAAAATAAAGGCAAAACAGCAATGAGCAAAAAGACAAAGGCTGAAAAAGTAGCAGAAGAGGAAATCAAAAATACAGAGCAGGAAATAGAGATTGAGGGCGCAGAAAACGGCGCGGAAGAAGCTGAAATCGAAGTAAAAAACGAAGGCGAATCCACTGACAATCAGGGAGATTCAGACTTCGCCACGCTCGACGATGCCATGAAGGTGATCGCCAATCTTCAGCAACAGCTCAAAGACGCACAGGCGGCCTTAGCCGCTAAGGAAGATCAGGTGCTCAGACTCAATGCTGACTTCGTCAATTTCCGTAATCGCCAAAAGAAAGAATTGGGTGAAACGGTACGTTTTGCGAACCAAGATCTCTTGGTCAAGCTATTACCAGTATTAGACGACTTTGATCGGACCCTTTCAGCGATTGAAAAAACTGACAACCTGTCAGCCGTCAAAGATGGGATCAATTTGGTCAATAATAGTATGCGAAAGCGTTTTGCGAAAGCAGGCCTCGAACCCATCCTCAGCATAGGCAAAGAGTTTGACACTGAGTTGCATGAGGCAATCACTACTATACCCGCAGCCGACGATTCACAAAAAGGAAAAGTCGTTGACGAAGTAGAAAAAGGCTACAAACTCAAAGATAAGGTGATCCGCTTTTCAAAAGTTGTAGTGGGCGAATAGCAATAGCATTATGGCCAAACGAGATTATTACGAAGTATTGGGCGTCAGCAAGGGCGCTAATAAGGATGAGCTGAAGAAGGCCTATCGCAAGATGGCGCTGAAGTATCACCCTGATAAAAATCCTGACAACCAAGAGGCAGAGGATAAATTTAAAGAAGCGGCCGAAGCCTACGAAGTGCTGAGCGATGAGCAAAAGCGCGCTACTTATGACCGTTTTGGTCATGCAGGCTTAGGTGGAGCTGCTGGAGGCGGAGCTTATGGCAACCGAGGCTTTGAAGATATCTTCAGCCAGTTTAGCGACATCTTTGGCGACTCAGGGGGCTTTGAAAGCTTCTTTGGGGGCGGAGGCGGCGGTCGTCGCCGTCGTCGTCGTGGCCAGCGAGGCGCTGATATTTCCATACGGATGGGGATCACGCTAGAAGAAGTCTATGCTGGCGTAGAGAAAAAGATCAAACTTAACCGCAAGGTAAGCTGTAATAATTGTGCCGGAACGGGTGCCGATGACGGTACTTCGTTTAGCACTTGTCCTACCTGTAATGGGGCCGGAGAAATTCGCCAGCAAGCAGGGGGTGGCTTTTTCCAGCAGATTGTGGTTTCTACCTGTCCGACCTGTCAGGGGGAAGGCAAAATCGTAGCCAAGCCATGTACAGTCTGTGAAGGCGCGGGTCGCGTAGATGAAGAAGATACCGTCTCCGTCAAAATCCCTCCTGGGGTACAGGAAGGCATGAATCTGAGCGTCCGCGGACGTGGCAATGCCGGCCTCAGAGGCGGTAGCCCCGGCGATTTGATCATCCAGATTGAAGAGAAACCGCACGAGCATTTTGAGCGGGATGGCAACAACTTGATCCATGAGCTATTTATCAGTTTCCCTGATGCCGCTTTGGGTACGCAAGTAGAGGTACCCACTCTCGACGGTAAGGTGCGAGTCAAACTCCCAGCCGGAACCCAAGCAGGCAAAGTGGTACGACTCCGGGGCAAAGGCCTGCCGAGCATCAACGCCAATGCTTTTGGCAATATGCTCGTCCACGTCAATGTCTGGACCCCACAAACTCTAAGCGAGTCCGAACGCAAGACGCTAGAACAAATGCGTTCTTCTGAGCATTTTCAACCTAATCCTAGCCGAGAACAGCGCGGTTTCTTCTCCAAGATTCGCGAGTTTTTTGGACAGTAGATTAGGATCAGTATAGATCGACAGGGTGCTAGGCTTCGGCTTGGCACCCTGTTTTTTTTTCGCTTCGCGGAACGCTTCTCCTGCAGTCGAGACAAGGCAGTGCCTCTGGCTGCACCAAGACAGTGCCTCTGGCTGCACCAAGGCACAGCCTTGGTGCAAATGTGATAAGCGTTCTGCGAAGCAGTAAAAACCCTCATACGGAAAACCCATCTAAAATGATCCAGCAGTAAGATTGATTTTGGGGATTGGATATTTCTTCTGCTCAAAAATCTAGTAACCCACCCCGCTTTTTGAACTGGAACCCAAGTATTAGAATTCGCATCTTGGATATGTAGTTAGAATATTCCTTCAATTAGGCATTACAAGTCTTCACTCATGTTAGCAGTTGTCCCGTCTTTGGCGGGACAACTCATTTTGTGATTTATGGGCAAAGTTGCTAAATCAAACAAGCGGGGGCTTTTATTTAAGGGTAAAAGCGTAACCTTTGAACTTAGTTGTGGTAAATGTATATAGGAAAATACACCTCCTTCCAACCTCTAGGGTTTTTCTAACGTCTTTCCTGCATCACACAAATGGCTAATACACTATGCATCGTAAACTTCTACAAAAAACAGTTTTTGTTTGGCTATTCAGCCTGCTGATCTTCAGTGATGCTGAGGCGCGGCCATTTGCCGCTCCCTTCAATGGTTTCGAAGGCTTCGATATCCCAGGAGAGACGCCCGACGCTTCTATCATCAGAGTGAGAGGGCGCGTATTAGAAACCCACTCCGGCCAACCGCTCAAAAAGGCCTCCGTCATCATCAAAATTGGCGATAAGATTGTCGCCAGTCGCCTGACCAGTAAAGACGGATTTTTTAGCATAGACATTCCTCGTCACCTCGCTACGGCAGATGACCTAGATATCTCGATCGAATTTATGGATCACGTATTCTTGCAAAAGGACCTCAAACTCGCTTCGCAAGACGTTCTCGTCAAAATCAATGGCGAAATCCTGCTTGACGACGATCCGATCGCAGATTATAAACTCCCCATCCATACCCTCGGCAATCCCAAAGTAGGCAGCATCGAAGTACGCCTGCGTCAGCTTACGCCCAAGAGCGTAAAGCTTCCCGGCGACGGAGAGGTCTAGGTTTAGTATTTAGTATTTAGTATTTAGTATTTAGTTCGGATAAAAACGATACTGAGGACTCCAAAAGGTCGATTCCTAAGCGTCTCACTATTAAACACTGCTGTCTGAATACTTAGTACTTATATCTTTCTACTAGCTAGCATGAACATCGAAGAAGCCCGCGAGTATTGCATTGGCCATGTGGCTGTTACGGAGAGTTTTCCCTTTGACGAGCACACCCTTGTGTTCAAGGTGATGAACAAAATGTTTGCGCTCATGCCTCTTGAGCGCGGCAGTATCATTGCCCTCAAATGTGATCCCGAATACGCCCTAGAGCTGCGCGATCGCTATCCCGAAGAGATCCAAGCCGCTTGGCATATGAACAAGAAGCACTGGAATTCTGTCGTTCTCAACGGCACGGTGGGGCGCAAACTGATCGAAGAATTGATCACGCATTCTTATGATCTGGTCGTCTCCAAGCTTAAGAAAGCGGATAAGGAAGCACTAAAAGCTATGCAAGAGTAGGTTCTTCAGGCATGCCGGACTATGTCAAATTTCCCCTTCATACTGCCTTATCCGGTATCTTGAGTTTCTCCACCGCTTCGCGGAACGCTTATATCTTTGGGCGAATGCAATTCGCCCCTACATCGCAAAAGTAGCGGTCTATTGCATAGACCGACCAAGGCCCCAAAACCAAGTTTCTCCCTTTCCCCAAAGCTCAATCTCCCCCAATTCAAGCCTCCAACTGCTCCAATAACCACAATAGCTCAGCAGCAGCATCATAGTACAAAGCCATATCATCCGCCAGACTTTTATCGCGACTGCCTTGCAGAACGCTTATCAGTTTAGAGCCAAATAGATTAAAAGCAGTATCCTCTACAGTAGTTAAACTCTCCTTGAAGCTATCAATCTTAGCCTTTTCTTCTCCTGTCTGGATTGCTTGTAAACTCTCCACAGACCACTGAAAAGCGGTGTTAGCACTCTGCCCCCTATCCCTTCGATAAGCTAGATAAGCTGCGCGGGCTCGACTCCAAGCCTCGGCTGCCGCGGCTTGATTTCCCTCTGCTTTTTCAAGATTGCAAAGGATTTGCCAAGCATTCCAAGGTGTTGCAACATGGCCAAAGCTTTCCATACATACGATAGCCCTTTCGAGCTCGCTTCGCGCTCGCGTATATTCTTGCATCTTGATTAGGAGATCGGCAAGATTAGAACGAATGATTCCTTCATCTCGCAAACTCTGTAAGCCCACATATATATCTGCCGCTTGCTGATAGCAAGGTACGGCTTCTTCAGAGCGCTGCCAGGCTTGATAAAGATTCCCCAATTGGAGAAGCGTCCTCGCTTCTCCCGCCCGATTCTTCTCTCGAGTACTTATGGCGAGCGAAGCACGATAAGCTTTTTCCGCCCCTGCCCAATTTTTCTGACCCTCATGCACCATCGCGATTTGGTGCCAAGCCACGGCCTCGGTTCGGTGATCTTTTAGCTGCTGGAATACCCCTAAGGCTTCTTGATAAGCAGTGAGTGCTTGATCATATTTTTTTTGTCTATGCCAAAGACTCGCTAATTGGGTTTTCCCTACGGCGACACTTCTCTGGGCTCCTCTTGCCTCGGCTTTTTCTATCGTCAATAAATAAGCCTTTTCCGCTGCCTCCCATTGGCCTAAATCTGTATAGCTGTCCCCTAATGACGTCAAACAAGCAGAAGCCATACTAGCAGCACTCTTATTTCCGGTTTCAGCTAGGCTTTCAAAAGTAGCTTGGGCGGCTTGTAAAGGAGCTATGGCGAGATCCGCTCTTCCGCCTATTTGATATATCCTGCCAAGCCGCCATAAGGTCATGGCTTGACCATAACTCGCTCCCTCATAAGTGGGCTCGATTTGAAAGCGGGCTAAGAGTTGCTGCGTCAGTTCAAGGGCTGGATTCAATTGCCCTTGCTCAAACAGACGATCAATTTCCTTGCTCTGATGGAGATAATATGCGTGTCCCCAGCTTTTGAGTTCTTGGGTCAGGGCTTTACGCAGGGAGATTACTTGCTGCATGGCGCCCTTGAGACTCAGGTTTTCCAATAGGCTTTCCACCGTATCAATCTGATTCATCCGACTCTCCGCGGAGCTAGTCATCATTTGCAGCATCGCCAGTAGATTACCCACTTCTAAGCGACTAAGGTCAGCCGCTAGTTGAGCATCTTTGAATCGTTGCTGATACAGATAATTGCTCAGCTGCTGCATGGCCGCCAGCCAGCGGTCTTGGTAGCTTTTTCGCTCTTCAGGGTTTAGCCGAGCCGCTAAGCTAGCAGCCAAAGCAGGGTCTAGGCGTAGATGGCCTCGGCCAGCATCCGTAGCGAGTCCTACTTGGATCAAGGCTCCATTCAGAGCCTGTGCCGCTTCAATCTCGATCTCAGCTACTTGCGATAAGACCCAGACAAAGGCCCCTCCATGAAAGACCGCCAAAGCCTTGGCCTGCGCTTGTAGCTTGGGTGAGAGTCGATCTAGCGAGAGTTGCACACTGGCCAAGAGGGAGTTTTCGCGTTCGCCCGGATGGGCGGCCTCCAAAGTTTGCATGATCTGGTCCATCCGCTGCGTAGCACCTGCTAGTCCTGTCTCTCCGAGTTGCTGAGCGATCAGCGTCAAGGCCCGCGCATGATAGTTGGCGGCTTGCACCAAGGCGAGGATGTCTTGATTGTCTTCGGCTAGATCGTTTTTGGGGAGGGGGATATTTTTATCTCGCAGCACCTGCTCGACCAGTTTGATGGCTTCGCGTTCGCTGAGGCGACCTAAGGCTTGATAGTGGGCTTCCTGATCAAATGGAGCTGGCAGGAATTCTCGACTGGTGAAGAGGAGGCGCGTTTGCGGATCAGCTGCTAATAAGAGCTGACAGCAAGCTAGGATCTCGGTCAAGGCAGCTTGTTGGGCCTCATTGGGCGCATGATCGAGCGGCAAGATGCTTTCTAAATTATCTAGCAAAATGAGGCTAGGGAAGTCCTCCAAGGCGCGCTCGAGGGGTTGCAGAGCAGTTTTGAGATCAGGATACTTCGCCACGCTATAATCCTCTCCGATCAACTGCCGACCGAGGCTATCGACCATGCCACGCGCATCGCTATACTCCTCCATGCTGACAAAAGCACAGCGTCCAAAGCGGCCACTTTCGACCAACCAGCGACAGAGCTCGACCGCAAGGGTGGTCTTGCCCGCGCCGCCTTGTCCACGGATCACGGCCCAAGGCTTTTGCTGCAAAAGTCGTTCGAGGGCTAAGAGTTGCCGACTACGTCCGATAAAGCTTTGAGCAGGGGGAGCAGGCAGTGCGCCTAAGCGTTTTTGCTGGACTTGGCGATGGAGATTCTGGCTTTGCTGACTCACCCGCTTGCGTATCAGGGGCGGGTCCGCGGCCTCTTGATAGAGCACAGGCACAAACCAATCTTTGAGCCTCAGCTCGCCTTTGCCCATGATCTCTCCCCGAAAATCATCAAAGTAGAGCTGCTGCTGCCCAGCTAGCATGGCTTCACCGATGCGTTTGCCATCAGCGAGGGCACTATAAAAAGCCCCCGTAAAGCGCTGTGCCGTCTCCACCAAGACAACATGAGTCATGGCGACTACCGAGCTGACGCCTGCTTGCAGGAGTTTGCCTGCAACCGAAGCGGTCGGATCGGCCTCTACCTGTGCCGTCTGGCAAGACTCCAAAAAGACCAAGGGGATACGATTTTGATCGAGCAACTCAGCCATTTGATCCGCATAGATGAGTTCCATTGCACGCTTGGCTAGTTTGGCTTGCTCCTCTGCCTTGGGCGATTCGAAGCAAAGGGCACCTAAGCCTTTTTGCTTATCATAGACACCATGCCCATCAAAATGCAGCACATCATACGGCTGGCCGGAGTCTTGGGCTTGTTCGAGCGCGGCTTTGAGAGCGAGAAAAGTGGGGATCTCTAAGACTTTGACCTCAATCAGTTTACCTAGATTAGCCGTAGCCGCAAGGAGCGGTTTGGCGCTAAGACGATGATCGAGATAGTCCACTCCCTCTTGCTCCGGGCGAGGACTAATGAGTAAAATCCGGATGGGCGTCTTGCTAATTCTCGCGGGCACATGCTCCCGATTGGGTAAGCGGCGGCGTACTTGTACCGGCCGCTTTGTTCCCCGAAACAAAAAGCCCTTATTATCGTGCATCAGCTCCCAAGGGATGCTAAAGAGGCCCGAAGCGGCTTCGCGATAAGCTTGTTGCTTGGCTTCCTTACTGCCTTCGGGCGGTTCACTATCGATGCGGATAGAAAAACGCTTACGACTTTCGCCCGTGCTGCTATCCCAAGCGGTCATGACCTCGCGAGCGGATTCGCTTTGGCGGATGGCTTGGTATAATAATTTGCCCCACTTAGAGAGATTGGCTTCGATCTGGCGCGCCCGCTCTTGAAAGATCTCCGTCGGCCAGAGATAATAGTCTTCGAGATACCAACGCAGGTCTTCTCCTTCCAACAGACCAATTGGTGCCGTAAAGTCAAAGCGGCGGCTTTCTACTTTGCGCTTGCCCTCCTGGGCAGGGAAGTACTCTAAGATAGCCGTCGCATTGACGCGGTCTTGTCCGGTATCGAGGCGTTCGATCTTGGGATCGCTGAGGCTGAGCATCAGTTCTTCCAGCGGTAGCTGAGGCGGTAGCGGGGCGAGTATTTCGTCATTGGGTAAGCGTTCGCCAAGGGCGGCCAAAATACGTGGTAACTCAGCCTCTATGGCTCCGGGCTGATCTGGCAGCGAGATCGTAACGGGTGCTTTCTCAAAAATACGTTTGAGTAAGCCGCTATTTTGCTGGCCTTTGATAAGGAGGGGGATCAGTTTATAGCCTTCGCCTTTCATCTTTTTGGCCGCTTCGGCCATTTCGATTTCGCGCAGCACCCACTCGGAGTTCAGCGCAGCGGGGCTGAGCACGACCATAAAATGCTTGGCCGACTCAATTTCTTGCTTGACTTGCACGTTAATCTCATCTCCCCCACTCATGTCGCGAGAATCGACAAAGGTGGAGACGCCTTGATTTTGGAGGGCAAAGTTGAGCTCACGGATGAAGGCGTCATCCGCAGTGGTGTGGGAAATAAATACTTTTGACATATAAGTTAGTTCGGGGTCCAGTAAATTATACGACTTTGCAGGAAAATGTTATACTCAAAAAGTGGTATTTAAAGCCGTATCTTTGCAACCGAAGCAGCAATTGTCCGTCTTTAATCATATGTGGAAAACGAGGCTCAAAAAAGCAGGTAAATATCTCCTCATCGCGAGTGGCGTTGGCGCTGCGCTGATTGTCATCTTTTACTTTTTGGTCTTGGGAGGAGCCTTTGGACATGTGCCGACCAAAGAAGAACTCAGCCAAATCAATAATGCAGAGGCGACGGATGTCTTTGCCGCGGACGGGAGTTTATTGGGTAAATATTTTCTTGAAAATCGCACCCAGATTCAATTTGAGCAGATTTCTCCTAAGTTGATCCAAGCTTTGATCGCCACGGAGGACGCTCGTTTTTATGATCATGCGGGGGTGGATATGCGCTCCATGATGCGGGTTGCTTTTAAATCGGTCTTGATGGGCGATGCCAGTTCCGGCGGAGGTAGTACGCTCTCCCAGCAATTGGCCAAAAATCTCTTCCCGCGTAAGTCCTACTGGATGATGAGTCTGCCGATCAATAAGGTACGCGAGATGATCGTGGCCCGTAGGCTCGAAAAAGTCTATAGCAAAGCGGAAATCCTCACCTACTATCTCAATACGGTATCGTTCGGCGAAGATGTATTTGGCGTCAATGCCGCGACGCAGCGCTTTTTTAATGTCAATCCGCTTGATATCAAAGTGCAGGACGCCGCCGCAGTAGTGGGCATGCTCAAAGCCACGACCTCCTACAATCCCTACCGCAATCCTGAACGCGCCAAAAATAGACGGGACGTAGTGCTCGAGCAGATGGTCAAATATGGCTATCTCCAAGATAGCGAAGCCGACTCGCTGCAAGCGCTCGATCTCCAGACAGATTATCAATATGTTTCCTCAAATCAGGGACCGGCGCCTTATTTTCGCCAAGAACTAGCGGAGCAGCTCAAGCAAATCCTCGCCGACAATCCTAAGGAAGACGGCAGCCCCTATAATCTCTATACCGACGGGCTCAAAATCTATACAAGCATCGATGCTCGTTTGCAAAAGTATGCCGAGGCCGCCGTCGGCGAACATATGAAAGGCTTACAAAAGTCTTTTGACAAGCATTGGGCGAAGCGCAAAATCTGGAAAACGGATGATCCAGAGATCGTGCGCGCCATGCAAAGCTCCGCCCGCTATCGCCAACTCAAAGCCCAAGGCAAGTCCGAAACCGAAATCCGAGAACATTTTGCCCAGCCGATCAAGATGTCCTTGCCTAGTTGGGAAGGCAATATCGAGCGCGAAATCAGTCCCCTAGATTCGATCGTCTATGCGCAGTCCTTCTTGCATGCAGGATTCATGGCGATGGAGCCCCAATCAGGCTATATCCGCGCCTGGGTGGGCGGGATCAACTTTGAGCATTATAAGTTTGATCATGTGACCTCGCGTCGTCAGGTGGGTTCGACTTTCAAGCCCTTTGTCTATGCGGCTGCGATTGAGCAAGGCATCGATCCTTGCGAATATATCCCCAACGAATTGGTCGTCTATGATGACTATGACGATTGGGCACCGGGCAACTCCAATGATGAGTATGAGGGTTATTACTCTCTCCAAGGGGCTTTGACCAACTCAGTCAATACCGTTTCGGCTACTGTGATGATGAAGGTGGGCGTAGAGAATGCAGCCAGCTTCGCTGAACGCATGGGCTTTAGCAGTCCGCTGCCGCACGAGCCGAGTCTAGTATTGGGTACGGCGGATCTTTCACTCATGGAAATGGTGGGTGCTTACAGTGCTTTTGCCAATAAAGGAGTACGGGTACGGCCGATGTTTTTATTGCGAGTCGAAGACAAAAACGGCAATACCATCGTGGATTATAGCCGCGATATCGAACGCACCAAGGTGATGGAGCGCAAAACCGCCTCTATGATGCTCGAAATGCTCCAAACCGTGGTCGATAGTGGTACGGCCAAACGCATTCGCTACAACTACCTCCTCAAAGGGGAGATGGGCGGTAAGACGGGCACAACCCAAGATCAGACCGATGGTTGGTTTATGGGGGTGACGCCTAATCTTGTCTGCGGTGTTTGGGTAGGCGGAGACAATCGCAAAGTACGTTTTCGGAGTCTAGGCCTTGGCCAAGGTGCCAATACTGCCCTACCGATTTACGCTCGCTTTATGCAAAAGGTCCATCGCGACCGTAAATACCGCCAGATCAAAAACGCCAAGTTTCCTGATCCGAGCATGGAAATACAGGACGAGATGGATTGCGTGATGTTTAGAGAAAATATTGACGATCAATTTGACCGCATCGACGATGTGATCCAATTGCTCCTAGAGAAGCAAAGAGAACGACGATTGAGCCGAGATTCTTTGCGACAGGATCGTCGCCGAGATCGCCAAAACCAATGGGAAAAATTGTTTGAGCGTAAACGCCGACAACCCAATTAGGATTTGAATGACAAGATAGATTATCCCTCATGCCGCTTGGTGTGAGGGATTTTTTTGATGCGACAAGGCAGTCCTTGTCGCGATTGCAGGAGAAGCGTTCCGCGCAGCGGGGAAAAAACAAAAAAAACACCAAATAGGCCTAATTAGGGGCATGGTTTAAAAATGGTCAGGATTGGTTCGAAAAGCGCAGCTGCAAATAATGCCTCTTTTGCAGCTTGCTGGTGATTCAAAGGTTCAGCCCATGAGCTGACACATCTTACCAACCTAAAACTTTTTAAGTCATGAATTACCGTACCTTTTTGGTGCTCGCCTTGATGAGCTGCCTCTTAGTAGGAGTCGTCTTCGCCCAAGCACCCGTCAATGATGATCTTTGCAATGCCACCCCACTCACGGTCGGCCTCACTTGCACCGCCTCTAATGGCGATCTCACCAATGCAACGCTAGAAACGAATGAAACGGTCGGAAGCTGCTATTCTGGTTTTCCGGCAGTCAGCAACTCTGTGTGGTACAGTTTTACTGCTCCTAGTACAGGCTTAGTGTTGATTTCTGCTAACAAGCCAAGTTTCGCGACCTTACCGGGTGGCATATTGACGCTTTACTCACTCAATGGCACCAATTGCGATTTGGACAGTCTCGTAGAGCTAGGCTGTAATGGAGGAGAGGGTTTAGGCGCCCAAGCTGAACCATTGCCTAGTCTGTCGGCCGAGTTGACCGCAGGGGAGACCTATTATATCCAGCTAGCTGGGCTTTCCTTCATACCGGGAACCAATATCGGCACCTTCTGTATTGACATCGAGGAACTACAGCCTCCCGCCAATGATGATGTCTGTAGCCCCACAGCGATCAGCTTGGATAGTCCTGCGGTGCCTTTTTCCAATGTAGGAGCGACTTCCCTCTTTGAATTTGCCATTGCACCTCCTTTTGATCCTTCGGATTTCTTGGGTTTAAATGGCTGGGGTCTCAATTTTCAGATTACGCGCTCAGTTTGGTTTAGCTTTGTTGCTCCCGCAAGTGGCATGGTCGAGATTGATCTATCTGACCGGAGTATCGAGGGTAACTTCAACTCAAAAGTAGCGGTTTACTCAGCCACCGACTGCAATGATTTAAGCACTTTTAGTCTGCTCGAAGCCCAAGACAATACGATCTTGATCACCGATCAAGCCACGGGTTCTGGTTTCTTGAGTTTTCAAAATTATTTGGAGCAAGTGAGTTGTCTGACTCCAGGTGAGACCTACTATGTTTTGGTAGATGGGGCAAGCAGTGCCCTCGGTCAAACCACCAATGCTTTTGGATTAGGATTGATAGCGATCAATACGATCAATCTTCCGGCGCTAGATATCGATCAGACGATCTATGACGTCTCTTGCGCGGCAGATACCAATGCGGCCTTGATTGGCTGGGGCACAGGCGGCGCCAATGGAGCAAGTCTAGGGCAGTTTAGCTATACCTATCAATGGTCCACGGGAGATTCGACGCCTTATCTTTATGACGTCAGTCCGGGTATCTATACCTTGACGGTAACGGACGGTTGTGATAGCACTATCAGCAAGGATTTTGTGGTCGAAGCGAGAGAGGGAGCCGACATAGACCTTGAGGACGAAGCTCAAGTATGCCCGGGAGATATGATGATGCTCGCTGCCAGCGCCAGCGGTGGGAGTCCACTAGACAGTAGTCGGGTTTATTATAGCTCGGGGAGTAACATTGGGGCGGCGGCAGGCAAAGTATTTGTTTCGAAACGTGAGCGGGCAAATGAAGCCATCCAAATTTCGGCAGATACGTTGCCATTATTTTCGGCTTTAACCTACGCCAACGGTCAATTGTATGGCTTAGCCTCGGCCAATCAGGTATTTAGGATTGACCCACTTTCTGGTACTTATACTTTGGTCGATACCCTTGTAGGGAACGCTCCCTCAGAGCGTTTTAGAGACATTGACTACAACTATGCCACGGCTAGTTTAGTCGCAAATACGGATTCTTCTCGCATCTATACCTTTGACCCTCAGACGGGAACGACAAACTTCTTGGCTGAGATTGCGATCCCGCGTTTGGAGGACATGGCGATTGATACTAGCGGTACTTACTATTTCACCTCTGACAGAGATGATATCCGCGCAGAATCCATCTTGAAATATGACCAAAGTTCTGGCCAAATAGATACTTTGACAACTCTCCTAAGCCTCCGCCAAGGCATCACTGATCTCGCGGTTGATCCTGCGGACAACGCCTTGCTTGTATATCTCATTAGACCCTCCAATAACTATCCTGAAACCAATGTCGGGGAAATCCAGCGTTGGGATGAGACAAATAGTGCACTAGTAGAAGTAAGCTACTTTCGTCATGTTGACAATGCCATCTCTGGACTTGCGATTGCGCCAGCTGTGAGAGATCCTTATACCTACGCTTGGTCGCCCGCGGCGGGACTGAGCGATCCTAATATCGCCAATCCCATGGCGACGGTAGATTCTACGACCACTTGGGTCCTAACGGTAATGGATGATTGTGGGACAAGTACAGATACGATCACGATTACCGTTGATGTCGCAGAGCTTAGCCTCAACAGTACACCAGACAATGGCAGCAATAATGGAAGCGCGAGCGTTACGCAGAGCGGAGGAATAGCCCCCTTTACTTATAGTTGGAGCAATGGCGCCACGACCGACAGCATCACAGGCTTAGGGATGGGCGTTTATACCGTTACGGTAACGGATGCCTTGGGCTGTACCAGCCTAGACAGTGTCGAAGTAACTTCCAATGTCGGCATTGATAAGCTAGCGCAAGCAGGCGTGAGTAGCTGGTCGATTTACCCTAATCCGGCTAATGGCTCCTTTAATATCAAAGCCGATTTGAGACAAGCGTTCGGCGAAGCCATAACCCTCTACAGTACCCAAGGTCAGGTCCTAAGAAAATATACCCTCGACCGAAATGCGCAGATCCAGCAGCAAATTGACATCTCAGATCTCGCGGCGGGGATGTACCTAGTATCGCTTTCAACCACTAAAGGCAATGTCTGGCAACAATTAGTGGTAAGATAGTAAATGAATGTGCCAGGCTGTAGAGAGAGTCCTGCCTTGGCAGGGCTCTTTTGCGTAAAAACCCCTATCAAAAAGCCGTAAAAACCCTGCCTTTTATTAGCAAATCATTTCTGACCTTGCTAATAAGGAAAACGTTCTTTAGTAGTAAAGATGCTTAGTGCATCTGTAGTTAAGTAGTCAAGTAGTAGTTTGAAGTTTGTGAAAACCGCCCAGTGCCAATAAACACCAGACGGATTTCACAA
>JBCAWW010000016.1:0-17980 GCA_038534415.1 Bacteroidota bacterium
AAGGCCTCTGCGATTTGGTTGATCTCTTCATAGAGGTTGCCATACTGCCAATTGGCTTCATAAGAATGCGCATCTAATTTGCTCAGATCCAATATCTGGTTGACCAACTCATGGAGATTCTCCCCATTTTGCTCCAAAAGCTGTAGTTCGCTGGCGACCTGCTCCTCTGGCAGCGCTTGCCAATCCTTTTTTAGGCGGTTGGCGACTCCAATCAAAATGGTCAGCGGAGTCCGAAATTCGTGGGAGATATTATCAAAGAAGCGTGATTTCACTTCATTGAGCTTGCTCAAGTTTTCTGCTTTGGTTTTTTCGTTCAGGCGCTCGGCTTGTAGGTAGGACTGACGATAGCCTAGGCCCCAAGAAAAATTGAGCGTCTGGATCACAAACAACAATTCAACTCCTGGCAGACTGACATGAAACAAACCCAATGAGTCCAAGGTCAGCCCCAAATAACCCGCAGCGATAATACAGAGGGTCCCCCAAAAAAATATCCTCCCCGTGCCTTTTGAATAACGCGCATGCAGTAAACTCACTACCAGCAAAAAGCTCACTTCTAAAAACAGCACCAAGCGATTGAGTTTTTCGAGAAAGTCAAAATTAAAGGTTAGCTGTAAGATCACGAGTTCGACACCGATCAAAATCAAGCCACCGATGATGATGTAACGACCGATGCGATCCCAAAGGGGCATCAAGCGCTTGGTATTGAGAAAACTTCGCGCAAATTGAAAATAGCCGATCCCCAGCAAATTGGAAGCAAAAACCCAGACTGTAGAATTGACTTTAGGATTTTCCTGCAAGAAAATCTCCATCAACATGCCCGAAACACTCAAAAAATAAAAAGAGGTAGCTGCGAGAAAGAGAGCATAATAGAGATATGCATTGCCGTTGCGGGAGAAGTAGTTGAGCAAGGCGCTGAAGCACATAAACCACATAATCGCGTGGAAGATCGCTTGCAAGATGTTGCGCAGCTCGGGTGCTTGATCAAGCCAATAATCATAACTCATCAATTGCACCGCAAAAACTGGCCGTCTCTGCTCTATGGGCTCAATCCGAATGAAAATCTCTTGCTTTTCCCCTGCTGCCAAATTGAGTTCTACTTGATTATGAGGATAGGTTTTGGCAATCCCATCCTTTTGGGAGAGAGGGAGATATTTGCCTGTATGAAGCACATAGGTAGGCCCCTGATCTGACAATATGTGCACTTCCACCAAGCTATTGCGACGAGTCCCTTTGTTCCAATCAGGGGAAAGCACCCAACGGATTGCTTTTCCCTCAGGATTTGCGACTGCTAGTCTGGCCCAATAAACATCCGCTTTGGAGAGTTTCTCTTCTGGATCAAAGGCCCGAAAATCCGCGATATGCTGTTGGACTTGCCCTAAATCCATCTTAGCACTTGTATCACGGTAGATTTGTAGCTCCGTCCTCAGCACAATGGGTTCAGCACTCTGCCTCAGCTCAATCTGTGGGCTTTGCGCCAATAGACAAGATGGCAACACGCACCATCCCAATAGGAACGCTAGGTATTTCAGGCTTGGCCTTAACATGCTCCAAAAAGTACACATTTTGCTAATCATTTGCCCAAAAAGAAGTTACTTCGTCCTTAATGGATCAAAGGCCCCCTAAATCCTACCTCCTTTACCTATGCCTTATTTTGGGGCTGAGTATGCTCATGCGCTGGGACGGCCCCAGCAATCAAAGCGGTGGTATTCACTTTTGGTTGAGTGCTCAAACGTTGCAGACCTTTGAGATTTGGCAGGAAGAAGGACTTTTTACTTATGGCGGCAATCTAGTTGAGACTTATCCAGAGGCCTGTAATCGCTACCAAAGCGTGCCAGGTCATACTTTTTTGGCCGATGAAGCAGGGCAGTACTATTATACTTCTTATCCGCCTTTGGGCTTGCTCCTCCCCTATGCCTTGCACCAAGCATTAGGACAAAATGCCAGCCTCACAAGCTTGCGGGTTTGGAGTCTCTTGTTATATACCCTTTCGGTGCTCTTCCTCTTTGCGACTCTTTGGCGCTTTCAAGCCAATTATTGGGCCTTGCTTGGCACGGCGGCCTTTGCCTTTTCGCCGGGACCGCTCTATTACCTTTCCCATATCTATTTTTCAGATATGCTGGCTCTCTTTTGGCTCATTGCTTTGTTATGGGCAGTGCAGGCTCAACTACAAGAAAAAAACATGTGGTTTTGGCTGGCTGTACTCAATTTTTGCGCCTGCTATACCGAATGGCTAGGGATGCTCTTTGCCTTGGTGGCGGGGATTTTGTTGAGCCAAGTGCAAAGGTCTAGTCGCTGGTTTTGGTGCTTTGGTTTGAGTGGGCTAGCAGCGCTTGCCCTCTGTCTATGGCAGTATAGCCAGATTGCAGGTTTGGAGGCACTTCTCGATCAATGGCTAGGCCGACTCAATACTCAAAGCGGGGCTGACATTAGCGTTTGGCAAGGATTAGGCGCAGGTTTTGTGCTTAATCAGTTTCGCAACTACGGAGTCCTACTAGTCTGCCTTGGTGGCTTCTTTTTATTTTTATTCTCGCATACTTATCGGGAGCGCAAAACGCTTTCCTCGCCCTGGCCACTACTCCTAAGTCTCGCTCTCATCGCACCTTTTTTGCATCAGCTTACTTTTTTGCAGTTTGGCTTTCTCCATGACTTTGCAGGCCTAAAAAGTGGTCCATTTTGGGTTTTACTATTGGTTTGGCTTGGCGCTCAACTAGACCTGAGCCAAAAGAGTAAATGGATTTGGGGCCTGCTGTGGGGAAGCCTATTTTTGGTCTACGGGACCTATCGTTACCATTTTTATGTAGAGGTCATCCATACAGATATCGCCTTCGGCGAACGCATCCACGCTCACCTTAAATCTCAAGCCCAACCTGCATTATACTTTATCGATGTAGAACCCAATCCGGTCTTGCATTACTACACCAAGCACAACCTCAGCCTATGGACTGACACCCTTGCGGCTCAACGCATTATGCAACAAACTAACTGCCAAAAAGCTATCCTGATCCGTACCCAAGACTTCGCAGAACCCCAATTTCAAACTCTCTCGCTCGAATAACGCCATGAAATACAAAGCGATTATCATATTGGGACTAGCTTTTGGGTTGAGTATTGCCCTCCGCTGGCAAGGCCTGCAGCCTCAAAATGAGGGCTATCACTACTGGCTCAACTCACATGTGCTGACCACTTTTCAAGTCTGGGATGAGGCAGGTTTTAGCACTTATAAGGGCAACTTGGTCATGAGCTTTCCCGGCGCTCAAAATCAGTTTATTGAGATCCCTACTTTTAGCGATTTCTACGACCAAAATGGCAATCTCTATTATACCTCTTATCCCCCATTGGGACTTTGGTTGCCTTATGCGCTCCACCAACTACTGGGGGTATATGCCAGTATTGAGAGTCTTAGGATCTGGGGGCTTTTCCTGCAGTTGATGTGCGTATTGGTTTTATATGCCCTACTCAAGAGCTGTGAGATCGAGGATGAAATTGCGCTTTTTTTGAGTCTGCTCTACCTATTTGCGCCGGGGCCGATGTATTACCAGACTCATATTTACTTTTCGGAGATGCTGGCCCAGTTGTGGTGGCTGCTTTGTCTTTGGGCATACGGCTCGCGCCGAACGCTAGGACCGATGAAGTATCACTTTTGGTTTTGGTTGGGCCTGAGCTTTGTCTTTGTGTTTACAGAGTGGCTAGGCCTATTAGCCATAGGGTCTCTGGCATTGGTTTGGCTTTGGGAAAAACGCGGGATAAAATCATGGCTCCCCCTCATCCTTGGCGGCGGTTTAGCGTTAGCCTTTACCATTTGGCAATACAGCCAAATCGCAGGCTGGGATGCCTTGGTCGATACTTGGACTCAACGCTATCTATATCGCGGAGGCGCCAATATCCATGCCCAAGCGTTCCTCGAAGAGGTCATCCTCAAACACCCTCACCGCATGTTTGCCTTACTACCGATACTGGGAATCTTAGGATTGGGCTGGCAACTCTATCACAAAAAGTTAAAATCGCCCCCCAAGCTCTTGTATCTGGCGCTAGCGCCTTATCTACTCCATGCGCTATTGTTTCGCAACTTTAGCTATCTACACGATTTTTCGGCCTTAAAAAGTGGGCCGTTCTGGCTTTTATTGGCCGCTTGGCTGCTACTGAGCGTTCCCCGAATAGGGGCAAAAATAAAAATCGCCTCCTTGATCTTTTTGCTAGCCTGGATAGGATTGGGTACCCAGCGCTATTATCTGTATAGCATGACAGAAAACCCTGAAAGTGCCATTGGCAGAAGTATCAAAGCCCAAGCACCAGTGGGACTGCCTGTATTTATGGATCAGATGCCAACCCTACCTACGATTTATGCCGCCCAACGCAATGTAGGTCAAGGAGATAGCGCATCGGTGCAACATTGGTTGGAGGAAAGGGGTCATTCGGAAGCTGTGTTGTTTCATATAGTGTATGACACAGTGCAAACAATGCAGTCAATATACGCTAGAGAGCAGGATTGAGCCTAAGGGAATGGGGATATGCTTTTTTCTAGCGTGCGAAGGTTGTAAGTTTGCAATCTGAAACGATAAGTTCTGCGGATGAAAGTTGCAATTATCGGTGCCGGACCAGCAGGCCTAACGGCTGCTTACCAACTCTCAAAGGAATCCGGAATCGATCTTACAGTTTACGAGGCGAGTGCACAGGTAGGCGGATTGTCGCGTAGCCTGGAGCTTTGGGGAGAAAGGGTTGATTTAGGCCCGCATCGCTTTTTTAGTAGCGACCGAAGGGTCAATGAGCTCTGGTTAGAGGTAGTGCAGAAAGACTACGTCATCATTGATCGACTCACTCGGATTTTTTATAAGGACCGCTACTTTCATTATCCGCTCAAGGCTTTTGATGCATTGCAAAAGCTTGGCATTTTCGAAGCCGCACGCTGTGTGCTGAGCTATGGTCAAGAAAAACTCTCCCCTACTCCGCTTAATGGTTCTTTTGAAAACTGGGTAGTCCATCGTTTTGGACGCAGGCTGTTTGAGATATTTTTCAAAACCTACTCCGAAAAGCTCTGGGGCATCACTTGCCAAGACTTGGATGCAGATTTTGCAGCTCAGCGGATCAAAAAGCTTTCCCTTTGGGAAGCAGTCAAAAATGCCATCAACGAAGGCAGAGGCAATCAACACAAAACCCTCGTCGATCAATTTGCCTACCCGACTCATGGCAGTGGGATGGTATATGAGCGCATGGCCGAGGCCATCGTTGCCAATGGGGGCACCCTCTATCTCAATCGCCCGGTGCATAAAGCCATCATGAAGGATGGTAAAATCACGGGTCTAGAACTAGAAGACGGAAGCATCGAAGAGTATGACCATGTTGTCTCAACCATGCCTCTCAGCCTGCTCGTTTCTCGCCTTTTAGAGGCCCCTGATAGCATCAAAGAGGCGGCGAAGGCCTTGAAGTTTCGCAATACTATTTTGGTATACCTCGAAGTCGAAGGAGCAGAGCACTTTCCAGACAATTGGCTGTATGTCCATTCCGACAATTTGGAGATGGGCCGCATCACCAACTTTAGCAATTGGCTACCTAACGAAAAACGAGCACATAGTATCCTGACTTTGGAGTACTGGTGCTATCCAGAAGATGCTCGTTGGTCCGAGAATGATAATAGCCTGATCGAGCTCGCCAAAAAGGAAATTAGAGAGACCGGACTCATCGGAGAGGCCAAGATCAAGCAGGCCATGGTGTACCGTATCCCAAAGTGTTATCCGGTTTACAAAAAAGGATACAAAAATCAGCTCGAACCGATAGAAGCTTATCTAAAAAGCCTACCAAATTTGTCAGTAATTGGTCGATATGGGGCCTTTAAATACAACAATCAAGACCACTCAATCTTGATGGGCCTCTTTGCTGCTGAAAATATTATCAGCAACCAAAAACACGATTTATGGGGCATAAATACCGATTATGAGAGTTATCAGGAAGAAGCCATCATCACCGAAACTGGTTTGCAATCTGTTAACTAACGGTCGTTAGGCCTAAAAATTTACTAAATTGTGCCTTGGATTTTTGGCAAATTTGAAATTTCTCTTCATTTTTGAGGCGGAACGATAAGGAAAAAGCCTATGTACTACCCAAATTTCCTTCCGCTATATCTACAACGACTGCAGCTATTTCTACAATAGTTATCAGGCTTTTTGTTCCGTGTACCCACATCTATTTTTTTCTCTAACAACACTCAAAAGCCAAGTGCAATGAGCAATCGCGTGTATGTATTTGACACCAGCCTAAGAGACGGCGAACAAGTCCCAGGCTGCCAGTTAAACACCAAAGAAAAGGTCGAAGTAGCGATCGAGCTAGAAAAGCTAGGTGTTGACATCATCGAGGCCGGATTCCCGATTTCCAGCCCTGGCGATTTCAATTCAGTAGTAGCTGTTTCGAAAGCCGTAAGCGAACCGACCATCTGCGCCCTGACCCGTGCGGTAGAAAAAGACATTAAAGTTGCTGCGGAAGCGCTGGCCTATGCCAAAAGGGGTCGTATTCACACAGGAATTGGCGCATCTGACATCCACATCAAAAACAAACTCAAGACCACCCGTGATGATATCATTGAGCGGTCGATCAGAGCAACAAAATACGCCAAGAGTTTTGTCGAAGACGTGGAGTTTTATTGTGAGGATGCCGGCCGTGCCGAACACGAGTTTCTAGCCCGCATGGTAGAAGCCGTCATTGGAGCTGGTGCCACTGTCGTCAATATCCCCGATACGACTGGCTATTGTCTACCAGATCAGTATGGTGCAATAATCAAATACCTGATGGAAAATGTATCTAACATCCATAAGGCAATCTTATCGGTGCATTGTCATAATGACCTCGGTATGGCGACCGCCAACACCATCGCTGGCCTCGCCAATGGCGCTCGTCAGATGGAAGTAACCATCAATGGCATCGGAGAGCGTGCTGGCAATACCGCTCTCGAAGAATGTGCGATGATTTTGCGTTCACATAGTGAAACGCTCGATCTAGAAACCAATATCAACGTCAAAAGGCTTTATCCAGTTAGCCGCATGATCACCCGCTTGATGCGTATGCCCGTGCAGCCAAACAAAGCAATCGTTGGCCGCAATGCTTTTGCTCACTCCTCTGGTATCCACCAAGATGGCATGCTCAAAAATCGCGAAAACTATGAGATCATCGATCCTGCAGATGTAGGGATTCCAGAATCTCAGATTCTATTGACTGCTCGTTCCGGCAAAGCCGCTCTCAACCATCGTCTAGGTCGTCTTGGCTTTACGCTCACCAAAGTAGAGCTAGAAAAAACCTATGAAGAATTTCTTAATGTAGCAGACACTAAGAAAGAAATTCAGGACGATGACCTCTACGATTTGATGGGTATTGAGCACCAAAATCGTCAACTAGACCTCGAAAGTCTTGAGGTACAGTGCGGGATTGGCGAAGCAGCTACCGCTCATGTTGGCATCAATCGCAATGGCACGAAACTTTACAATGAAGCTGTAGGTAATGGCCCTGTAGATGCGATTGTCAAAGCAATCGATGGCATCATCAGGATAGAGGTGAAACTCGAAGAGTACTTTGTCCAAGCGATCACGGGCGGTTCTGACGACATGGCCAAGGTCCATATTCAGGTTGCCGTAGATGGAGCCTTCTTTTATGGTTTTGGCTCTGATACTGATACAGTATCTGCGACTGCCAAAGCCTATTTAAATGCTTTAAGCAAAATCTAATTTTTCCCTGTACATATATTTATGGCAAATACGCTGTTTGACAAAATTTGGGACCGCCACGTAGTGGCACGCACTGAGGGCGGTCCTGAAGCTTTATACATTGACCGACACTTTATTCACGAGGTAACGAGTCCTCAGGCTTTTGCAGGACTGAGGAAGCGCGGCATTCCTGTCGCCCGTCCCAAGCAAACCATAGCAACTGCGGACCACAACGTACCGACTGAAAACCAACACCTCCCCATTCGCGAGCCCCTGAGTCGGATGCAGGTAGAGACTCTCGTCAAAAATTGTGAAGCCTTTGGGCTTGAACTTTATGGACTAGGCCATCCCTACCAAGGTATTGTCCACGTAATCGGACCAGAACTTGGCGTTACCCAGCCGGGTATGACCATTGTTTGCGGGGACAGTCATACCTCAACTCATGGTGCTTTTGGCGCAGTAGCTTTTGGGATCGGCACGAGTGAGGTAGAGCAAGTTTTGGCTACTCAATGTGTCCTCAAAGTAAAGCCCAAAAAGATGCGCATTCGCGTCGAGGGTGAACTAAAAAAGGGCGTCTTTGCCAAAGATATTATCCTCTATATCATTGCTCAGATCTCTGCCTCCGGCGGAACGGGCTATTTCGTAGAATACGCAGGTTCGGCTATCCGCTCCCTTTCCATGGAAGCGCGTATGACCATCTGTAATATGAGTATCGAGATGGGGGCGCGCGGCGGACTAATTGCACCTGACCAAACCACTTTTGACTACGTCAAAGGACGTGAATTTGCGCCAAAAGGAGCAGATTGGGACAAAGCCCTCGCTGATTGGCAAACGCTTTATACCGAAAATGATGCTGAGTTTGATCGAGAGTATGTGTTCGACGCAGGCGAGATCGAACCCATGCTGACTTATGGGACCAATCCAGGGATGGGGATCGGCATCACCCAGGCCGTACCTAGCCTCGATAAGCAGCCAAGCGAAAGTGATCGCAAGGCCCTTGAAAAGGCGCTCAAGTATATGGACCTAGCCGACGGCAAAGCTATGTTGGGACATGAAGTCGATTATGTCTTTATTGGTAGCTGTACCAATAGTCGAATCGAAGACCTTCGTCTAGTCGCAGACTTTGTCAAAGGCAAAAAGAAAGCAGATCATATCACGGCCATGGTCGTGCCAGGCTCTCGCCAAGTGCGAGAAATGGCGCAAGCCGAGGGCATTGATAAAGTATTGATGGAAGCGGGTTTTGTACTACGAGAAGCGGGTTGTTCTGCCTGTCTAGGTATGAATGAAGACAAAGTACCTAAAGGAAAATACTGTGTTTCGACTTCTAACCGAAACTTCGAAGGGCGTCAAGGCCCTGGCGCACGAACTTTCCTGGCCAGTCCTATTACCGCGGCAGCTTCGGCTATTGCGGGTAAAATCGTAGACCCACGCGAATTTCTCTAATTGGGTACATCTGGGCCACACAAGATTGGCTATTCTTCATTCGAAATTCTTAAATCGATATTCTCTCATGGCTTTTGCTAAACTCCAATCTACCACAGTCCCTATAGCGGTAGAACATATAGATACAGATCAAATCATACCCGCTCGCTTTCTCAAAGCCACTACTCGTGATGGCTTTGGTGAAAATTTATTTCGCGATTGGCGTTATGAAGCAGACGGGACCCCCAAAGCGGATTTTATCCTAAACGATGACACTTACGCTGGACAGATATTGGTGGGGGGTAAAAACTTTGGTTGCGGCTCTAGTCGAGAACACGCAGCTTGGGCCATTGCCGATTATGGTTTCAAAGTGGTGATATCTAGCTTCTTTGCCGATATTTTCAAGGCCAATGCCTTGAACAATATGCTGCTGCCAGTGCAGGTTTCTCAAGGCTTTCTAGACCGGATTTTTGCTGCGATTGAGCAAGATCACAAAGCTAGTATTACGGTTGATCTTGAGTCCCAGTCTATTACTTTGGACGCCTCCGGCGAACGCGAAAACTTTGATATCAATCCTTACAAAAAGACTTGTCTACTCAACGGATACGATGATATTGACTATCTTTTGAGCCTTAAATCAGAAATCGAAGCCTTCGAGCAAGCTCATTAGGTTCATTTAACATTTTCTACACTCAACTACTCTACAATTCCTCTATTCCAATGATAGAAAAGCGTATCGCTTTATTGCCCGGTGATGGCATTGGCCCTGAAATCGTAAATCAAGCTGTAAAAGTATTAGAAGCGGTTTCCCAAAAGTTTGGGGTCCTATTTCACTATCGCACTGCCATGGTGGGAGCAGTCGCCATTGACGCAGTCAATGATCCATTCCCACCAGAAACGCTACAAGCTTGCCTAGAAAGCGATGCGATCCTCTTTGGTGCGATCGGTGATCCTAAATATGATAATGATCCAAGTGCGAAGGTTAGGCCTGAGCAGGGCCTTTTGGCGATGCGCAAAGCGCTAGGACTCTACGCCAATATCCGTCCAGTCAAAAGTTATGATGCTTTGTTGGATGCTTCTCCACTCAAAAGCGAAATCGTCAAAGGAGTGGATTTTGTAGTCGTCAGGGAGTTGATTGGCGGGATCTATTTTGGTAAGCCTCGCGGTCGTTCGGAGCAAGGAGATGAGGCTTTTGACACCATGGTATATGATCGAGAGAGTATCCTACGGATTACCAAAACTGCTTTTGAATACGCCAAAGCTCGCCGACAAAAAGTAACTCTGGTCGACAAAGCAAATGTTTTGGCGACTTCTCGTCTATGGCGAGAAGTGGTTACGGACTACGCGCAGCAATTTCCTGATATTGAGCTCGAGACTATGTTTGTGGACAATGCTGCGATGCAATTAATCCGCAATCCGCGGCATTTTGATGTCATCCTCACTGGCAATATGTTTGGCGATATCTTGAGTGATGAAGGTTCGGTGATTACGGGCTCCTTGGGCACTTTGCCTTCGGCTTCTATCGGAGCCAAGACTTCCATGTACGAGCCTATTCATGGTTCTTATCCGCAGGCTGCAGGTCAAGATCGTGCCAATCCTTTAGCTACGATTCTTTCAGCCGCCATGATGATCGAGCATGAGTTTGGTATGACCGAAGCAGGAGCGGCGATTCGCAAGGCAGTGGACCAATCCATCCAAGCAGGCATCACCACCGAAGACATCAACAGCGGTAAACACGGCACCGAAGCCGTAGGAGATTATATCGCCAATGCCATTTGAAAGATTCAAAGCGCATTTGCAGCAGGTGGCCTATTTGACACCTGAAGATTGTGCGTTATTTGAACCTTATCTAAGATCACTCGCCCTGCCTAAGCAAACATTTTTACTTAGGCAGGGCGAAGTCTGTCGAGATATAGGCTTTGTCGAAAAAGGGGCCTTTCGGGTTTATTATCTAAAAGACGGCAAAGAAATCAATACTCGCTTTGTCTTTGAAAATGATTATACCGTCGATTACGGAAGCTTTTTACACCAAACGCCAAGCCAGTATTTTATCCAAAGCCTAGAGGAAAGCAAACTCATCCTCTTTGATCAAGCAGCGCTCATTGATGGATATAAGCGTTCCAAGAATTGGGAACGCTTTGGCCGACAAATCGCAGAGCAGAGCTTTTTGATGACGACCGCAAGGGTTGAATCCTTTTTATTTTTGGATGGAAAGCAACGCTATCTGCAAGCCTTGGAGCTCTACCCTACTCTTTTTGAACGCGTCCCCCTCTATCATATCGCCTCCTACTTAGGCATGGAACGCGAAAGTCTCAGCCGCCTGCGAAGAAAAATAGCAGGTCGCGACTGATTGTAACATATGTCAATTTTCAGGAAGGCGCTATACACCAATTTTGAAGGGTTAAATCATTAATCACTTCAAAATCAAAACGATGAAATTCCCTCTTTTTATCTGCCTACTCTCTTTCACCTTCTTGAGCTGTAGCAGTAGCCTCCAGACAATCGTTCCGCTAGCGGAAAAGCCTAAAGTAGAAGACACCTATACCATCATCTGGAATGGTATCAGCAAAGCTTATCGCTACGAAAATCAAGCATGGCAGCGAGAGGAGAGCTATGACTATATTTTTGATGTGGTGCAAAAGCGCTATCAGGATCATTGGAAGTCTATCAAAAATCTACACCGCCTTCATCCGGATTACGATGGCAAGGCCGGCGATCGCTCTCAATCGATGTATTTTGAAATTGCCTATGAGAAGATGGGCGAGGCGCTTGAGATTGCCTTGGCTTCTTCTTTGGGCCCCGGTCGGGGAACGTCTGATCACGAATTCAGGAATCAAACTCTTGAGTTTGAACTAGCGGGTCTCTCCTCATTTTCTCCCTATACGCATATGCGGATTAGACAGAATTACCAATACGAAAAGGGCTTGCTAGAGGAAATTGTGGAGTTGTACCGCATAGAAGATGGGGTCGAAATCCCTTTTATGAAAAATGAGGAGACGGCTTGGTTTTATTTAAAAGGCAAATTGGATAAAGCGCCTAGTCGATGGTAGCTGGTTTGGGCTGCTTCGCAGAACGCTCATTTGGGACATCCCCTTTCGCCTATCAGGCCTTTATATCCCGATAGCAATGCGGGAGGCTTGGCGAGCTAATTTATTCTTAAAATACTGATTAACAGCATTTTGAATGGGAGCAAAAATCAATAACTCAACCCTTTGGCCATTGAGAAGCGTTCTGCGAAGCAGTCTAAAAAGCTCAATAGATACCGGATCATGTTCATGCTTCACTCCGCGATCCGGGTTTCGGGATCGAACCCGGCATGCCAGGTTTTGCTAGGGCCCTTGGCTGCTTATTTCAAAATGTCATCCCAGCCGAATGAAGGAGCCACAGCGACTGAATGAGAGCAGGGATCTGACGAGACAAGCGTTCTGCGAAGCAGTCTAAAAAAAGAAAAGTCTCCCCATGAAACCATCAGGGGGAGACTTTTGCGAAGCTTAGGCAATCAAACCTAAGGTCATTATACTTTTTCGATCACCAAGGCGCTCGCACCACCGCCACCATTGCAGATAGCAGCCATACCGAGCGAAGCACCCTTAGCTTGGAGTACACCATTGAGGGTGGTCAAAATACGTGCTCCAGAGGCGCCCAAAGGGTGTCCCAAGGAAACTGCACCACCATGAAGGTTGACTTTGTCTTCGGTCAATCCCAGCACTTTGTTGTAAGCCATAGGCACTACCGAGAAGGCCTCGTTGACTTCGAAGTAGTCAATGTCTTCGAGCTTTAGTCCAGCACGATCCAATGCTTTAGGAGTCGCTAAAGTAGGGGCCGTAGTAAACCATTCTGGTTCCTGAGCAGCATCGGCAAAGCCACGAATCTTAGCGATTGGCTGGAGGCCATACTTTTTGACGGCTGCTTCACTGGCTAGGATAATGGCACTCGCACCATCGTTGATGGTAGAGGCGTTGGCTGCGGTTACGGTGCCGTCTTTGCTGAAAGCGGGACGTAGCGCAGGAATTTTTTCAAATTTAACCTTCTTATACTCTTCGTCTTCGGTGATGACCAAAGGATCGCCTTTGCGCTGAGGCACTTCGACCCCCACGATTTCGTTTTTGAAAGCGCCAGAGGAAGTAGCGTTTGCGGCACGCTCATAAGACTGAATCGCATATGCATCTTGCTCTTCACGGCTAAAGCCATATTTAGTAGCCGTCGCATCCGCACAAACTCCCATTGCATACTGGTTGTAAACATCTACAAGACCGTCTTTTTGCAGACCGTCCACGATTTCGCCAGCGCCAAATTTGTGGCCCCACCGAGCCTTTGGGATGTAGTAAGGGATAGCAGACATGTTTTCCATGCCTCCGGCAACGATGATATCACCATGGCCCAGCATAATGCTCTGAGCGGCAAACATCACTGATTTCAGGCCAGAAGAACAAACTTTATTGACGGTAGTGCAAGGTACGTTATGACCGATACCTGCATAAATAGCCGCCTGACGAGCGGGTGCCTGACCAAGATTGGCCGAGCAAACATTGCCCATAAATACTTCATCGACATGGGCCGCGTCTACCTTAGCAGCCGCTAAGGCACCTTTGATCGCCGTTGCGCCGAGTTTAGGAGCAGGGATAGAGGATAAAACACCGCCGAAGCTACCCATAGGCGTTCGCACAGCGGAAATGATATATACTTCGTTCATTTTAATGAGGTGAAGATAAATTTTTAGATGAGGGGCGAGGAGAAACCTCCACGGTGCAAAGTTAGGCTTTCTAAAACTTAAAAGCGACACTAGAAAAGGTCAAACCACTACCTGAGCCGATCATAAAGATCCAGTCTCCGGGTTTCACCTTACCTGCTTCCCAAGCCAAATGAAAGGCCGTAGGGATACAAGCCGAACCCGTATAAGCGCGATCATGCATGGCTGTATGAGCTTGATCATGAGGCACTTGCAAAATATCCATGGTTTTGCGGATAGTATTGACATTGATCTGGGTTAGCAGATAGTGTTGGACCTCATCGGGTCTGATATTTAGTCGCTCGCAGAGCATTTTGGCCATATGCGTCCAGACTTGCAGATTTAGCTCTGGCGGAAAACGATAGTTGATTTTGAGGTATTGTCGGTCTTCGGCTATGGTCTCTTGGTTGAGGGGGTGCTTGGTGCCTCCGCCATAAATCCCCATACCATCATGATATTGGCCGAGGGTGAGTAACTCACTGCCCATGAGGCCTCTTTCGCTATTTTCTTCTGCTTGTAGTAGGATTGCGGCTGCGCCATCGGCATAAAGCGTGACCGTCTTTTTGTCTTTGGGGTTGAGGTATTTGCTCATGGCATAGGCGCCAATGACCAAGACATTTTTATAGCGTTCGTCTGTACGGATATATTTTGCGCCGACATCCATTGCCGTCACAAAACCAGCACAGGCCGCATTGAGGTCAAAGGTACCAGCATGTTCGGCCTTTAATCGGTATTGAACCACCGCAGCGGTAGAAGGCGTTAGGTATTCTGGGGTATCAGTTGCAACGATGATTAGATCTAATTCTTTTCCAATCAGGCCAGCATTTTTCAATGCTTCTTCCGCTGCATACACACATATATCCGCGGTCGATTCATCCTCCTCGCACCAACGCCGTTCGCAGATTTCTAAATGTCCTCTCAGCCAGGTATCGACATCTTCTCCCAATAGTTCATTGAAGTAACTATTGGGTAAGACTCTCTTGGGGGCATAAATGCCCGAAGCTTTTATGATTGCATTCCGCATATTTCCCTTTTGCTATTTAAAGTTAGCCAAACTTTCTTTTATATTTCATCATATTTGAGAGCACATCCGTATGAAACATACTATCCTCCTCTCATGGCTGCTTGCCATGTCTACTTTTCTCTCTGCCCAAGAATACCAATATGGTACCATCGTATTTAGTTCGGGCGATAGTCTTGACTGCGAATACAAGGCCGAATTTTCCTGGCAGGAAGAGCCCTCCTTGCTGTACCAAGATCCTAGCAGCAATCAGCTAGTAAGACTCTCTGCGGCTGAATTAACCGCCTTTGGTAATCTAGAGGAGGGCTATTGGCATATCTCGAGGCAGTTAGAAATGGAAATTGACCGTAAAGTGGAGAGGCGCTGGCTTTTTCTAGAAAGCATACTGATCGGGCGAGTCAGTCTCTACAAAGTAAAAGACAATAAACTCAGCGAGCATTTTTATATCGAAAACTCTAGTGGGGAGATCAGTGAGCTAATCAATCGAAGCTACCAAGAATTAGACGCGGCGCGGATCACTCGCACCCGCTCAGATTATGCCTATTTGGCTACCCTCCAAAAAGCCCTGCTCGGCTGCCTGGAGATCGTCAAAAATGTAAAAGACTATGCGTTCACCGAAGGTGCTCTCACCCAAGCCGTCATCGATTATCATCACTGCTTGGAGAGTCCCTATCAAAAGATGATCCCAGCACCAATGCCGATAAAACTGCCCCAAATAGGGATTAGAGCCGCCTATACGACCCCCTTTGCCACTACCCTACCGACAGCGACAGGCGACAAAAATGGTTGGGAAGCAGGGCTTTCACTACGGTGGCCGATTCCTAAGACGCATGAACGCTTTGTCCTGCAAATAGATGGGGTTTATCATCGCAGTTGGGGCTTAGCTCAGGTGAGTGATCAGCCTTTTTTGTCTGCAATCAATACCTTTCGCATCAGTCCCTTGGTGCAGCAGCAGTTTCGTTGGAAGGACAATAGTGTTTTTCTCAATTTTGGCTATGATTTATTTCTTTTTGGGCAAAATACAGAGCTTAATTATCCAGTTTTTAGAGATGAGGGGTATCTCCGCTGGGAGGCCATCCCTAAACATCTTTTTGCGGGGGCTGGCTATATCTATCACGCTAGAAATGGGCATCTCTATCAACTAGAGAGCAGGTTTCGTTTTCGTCAATTTCTAATGCTCAGTTTGGGGGCTAGTTTTTATTGGTAGTTGGAATGCAAAAGAGTACTTTCGATTTCAGCAATACACACTGGCCGACCATAAATCCCGAAACACAATAGGTAGCTAGCCTTTGTACTCAATGAGCCATCCTTAGACCAGCGTCTTTGGAGATGTTTTCATGGTGCATGGTGATTAATAAGCCTACACATTTAGACACAATATGAGATACCTTTTGACGAGCTTTTGCTTGATTTTGGGGATTTTCTTGAGTTGCCAAGTGCAGCCTCAATCAGCGGATATACCAGAGCAAGATTCTTTGCTTGGCCCGCTCATCGCGGAACGCTCCTCTCCAGACTCTGCGATTTGGGATAGCCTCTTACAGCAAGCGGCCCAGAAGCATGGGATTGATTGGATGTTGGCCAAAGCAGTTATGATCAAGGAGTCTCACTTCGTGGAACGCCACGTCTCATATGCAGGAGCGGTGGGTTTGATGCAACTTATGCCTCGAGAAGGCTCATATGTTAGCCCCGCTTATCGCGCTTATCAACAAGCTCGTAAAGCCTCCGGTCGAGTTTACAAAGGCAAATCACAGGAGGCATGGGGCAAAGCATACCAAGCACAACTATTAGCAATCGCCGCTCTTAGCTCCGTTGATAGTATTTATCAGCAGGACAAACGATTTGACCCCGCCTATAATATTGATGAGGGTACTCGCCAGCTAGCAAGTGATTTTCATTTTTTTCGCAGTCGAGCTCATGGTCCCTATACCAGTCAGATATTGGCCATCGCCGCCTATAATGCGGGCCGATATGCCGTCATGACCGATCGCAATCATGCCAATAGGGATCATATCCCAATCAATCGTCAAACGGAGCTCTATGTCGCAGGGGTGCAAAAGATCTATTTGGCCCTACAGTCGGGCGACGGACAGCTACTTGAGAATGATTTGTACTTATTGAAGCTCTAAAATTAATTGCCCGCAGATATGGATATAATAGCTCAAGTCAGGCACTTATTGATGGATACAGGCCAAGCTCACCATCAGGCATTTATCGCCGCAGACGGCAGCGACCCTGAATGGCCCCTTTGGTATGCAAATTATGCCCAAGCCAAACTCAACCAATTATTAGGTGTAAGTTTGACTCAGGCACAAATCGTTTATGAGCTAGTACGTCTGGAAAAAGAAATGGCGACCGCTGAAACTACAGATCATTGGACCCAATATTATTCTGCGGCTTTAGTTAAGGCTTATGCCGGAGCCTGACCTTCAACTACCTTCTTCGAGCGCCTCTTGCCAGCTCTGACCAAAGTTGATCATCTCTAGGGTCGCTACCGATAGTTTATTTTCTAGCTTACCAAATCGCTTGCGATAGTCATTCATACTGCGGCGAATCACCTCTAAGGCTTCTTCGCGACCATAGGTATGTGTGATTTCGCAACGAGGTCCATCTCCGATGGAGTCTGGATTTTCTTTGTAAGTCAGGAAATAATGCTTGAGTCTACGAATGATCGCAGGCGCACAATCTGAGATATCCTTCCAGTCTTCATAGACTTCATCTCCCTTGAGAACCGCAATGATTTTGTCATCGGCCTCTCCTCCGTCAATCATCCGGAACCCTCCAATCGGAATCGCCGGAACCAAAATATCACCATGGGTGATGTCTCGCTCCGTGAGGACACAGATGTCTAATGGATCTCCATCCCCGATAATATCTTCTCTACCTGTCTTCTCCATACAATACTCAGCGACTTCGTCCATACAGTAAGTCTGCGGTACAAAACCATAAAGAGCGGGTACGATATTAGAAAACTTTTGAGGCCGATCAACTTTGAGGTATCCCGTTTTTTTGTCTACCTCATATTTGACTGTATCTGAGGGCACTACTTCAATAAATGAAGTCACCTCCTCAGGGGCATCAGGCCCAATCTGAACGCCATGCCAAGGATGACTTTTGTAACGAAGT
>JBCAWW010000017.1:0-17792 GCA_038534415.1 Bacteroidota bacterium
GCTAGTATTGAAGGAGAGCTTGATCATAATGGTCGAAATCACAAAGCCGGAGTTGCGGATAAGGGCATTGTAGTTTTCGGTATAGCGAAAGGAGATCAATAGGAGGAGGACATCTACCAAAATCAAGATGGTGAAGAATTCATGATAAAATATGCCATTGACATCTGAGAAGGCGTCAATCAAACCATGGTGATAAAGAAAGACTTCTCTTATCCAGCCCACCACACTAAATATCGCCAGACCGATCAAAACGATAATCAAGAGGTTACTGGTCAGTTTTTTGGATAGGATGAAGTTTTCTAGTTTGGCGCTTTCGAGTTTGCTGGGACGCGCTTTGTAGAGGCTTTTAAACACAAAGATCAAGGCAAAAACGGCTAAAATCCCTAGACAGTCCCCAATAAATTGCTGGTTGTAGGGTATGGTCAGCCAGTCGCCCTCTAAGTTTAATTTGGAAATATCCTTGAAAATGCGGCGAATAAGGATGAGGGAAATGACTTCATACTGTTTGCTAATATAGTCGGTGATCGAGCGGGAAAGGAAGTAAACCAAGAGGTAAACTTCATAGATCAGAATGAAGGAAAAAGGGGTGTATATGGCCGAAATGGGATCAGTGAAAAATTGATTGCTGATAAACTTACTTTCAACCCAGCCTAAGTCTACGGCAAAAATGAGGCTCAAATGGATCAAAAAACCTGCAATGGCGAGGGAAATGATCCAGTTATCAATCTTTTCTCTGACTTTGTCAGAGGTGAGAAAGCCTATACGGTCTAGGATTTTACGTTTGAGAGCGAGCAAGTAATGAGTATTTGTAAGCTTAATTGGGCGGCTTAGATCATATTAAGTAAATCTAATGCCCTATTGTTTAGGCCTAGACCTTGTAATAAAAAATCCGACGCTTTATTTAGACTTAGCTAAACAAAGCGTCGGATTCTCGATCAGGTGTTGAGCCGCCTCTAAGGCGAGACCGCTACCCAACCACTCACGGTACCGTCTTGGACGATGGTGTGACTCATGTGGAGGTAGTTTTTGTCGTAGATCAGATAAGCTTCCATTGACAGCACCATAGGTACGCAAGAGACAGCTGTCTTATTTTTTTGCTCCAAGGGTCCAAGCTCAAAGCTTCCCAAGCGGCCGACTTCGTTGCCGATAAAGTTTTCGTCTTCGATGGTGAGGCGACATACATCTTGTTTAAGCGTAGCGCTGTGATCTGCCGTAAGGCGAAGGGTATCATTGCCATAGAAGAAAAATAGCGCCGAATTCCAACGCTCGGTCAGTAGCGCATAATCCTGATTGCTGCTAACGTCGTAGCGATTGGGTTCTACAATGCCATCTTTATAAAAAGGAGAACCGGGAGTAAAGCGTTCTTCGAGTGTCGAAAGATTGCCATCTACAGCGACGACTGATAAAATGAGGGTGTCTTTCGAAAATTGAAAAGCACGATCCAAATTATCACAATCGGTAGTGTAGCGAACATAATAGGTGCTTTGTCCAATTTGTGGATTAGCAAAGTCTACCCATTCAGTTTCGGGGATCGGGGCGGGCAGCTCAACATTTTGACAGGCGACAAAAGGGAGTGCCAAGCTTAAAATTAGTAGATATGATAGCTTCTGCATGATTGAGGGTTTTTCCGCTAGACGTAGGGAGTATTTGGATTCGCTGCATTAGGAACAATAATCTCTAAAATTTAGCGTCTGCTTGCAAGTCTCAAATTAGAAGAGCATTGGAAATTGCGAATGAGTCAGGAGAATCAATAATCTTCTAGCTTGATGTTGTATCTTTGTGATAGATCGCCAACAATTCGCGATAGCTGAAGTTAAACAAAAATGGGATTATTTACCGGTCAAAGTAGATGGGACATTGTACGGATCTTATGCGTTTTTGCCATTACAGGTACTTCAGCTTCCTTTGTTCCTAAATATCTCATGCCGCTTACAGGAATTGAAAAAGGCTTCCTCTATTTTTTTGTCTATTTTTTGTTGATCACCCCCGTTTATATGGTTTTGCTATTGGGTGTGGCTTTTGTGTTCGGGAAATTCGATTACTTTTACGAAAAAGAAAAAGCAATCATAGCGCGACTCAATCCGTGGTCGTCCTCCAAATCTCACTCAAGCAATGAAGCAAATCATTCAGACTGACAAAGCTCCCGCTCCCATTGGCCCATACAGCCAAGCCGCCAAAGTAGGTAATCTCATATTTTTTTCTGGTCAAATTGCCATCGATCCCGCTGACGGAACGCTCAAAACCCATGATCTCGAAACCGAGACCCGTCAAGTCATGGACAATATTGGTGCGATATTGACGAGCCAGGGGCTGGATTATTCTCATATCGTCAAGTCTTCCATCTTCCTCAAAAATATGGACGACTTTGGCCAAATCAACGAGATCTACGGCTCTTATTTTAGCAGTGATTTCCCCGCTCGCGAAACCGTTGAAGTAGCTCGTCTCCCTAAGGACGTCAATGTCGAGATATCGGTCATCGTCGTGGCAGACTAATTAGCATCGTCAGTTTTATCCTTCTCATCTCCATTCCCTTCTGGCTAGTCCCTAGATAACCTTCACATTTATGTACCCGCTACGCTATTTATATCTTTTGGCGATCCTCTCGATTCTTTTTATCCAATGTCGCCTCAGTCCCGAACCGACCCAAGCAGAGCCAGAGGTCAACGGCCTAATCACTGAAAAAGCCATGGTGGTAAGTGCCCATCCTTTGGCTACTGAAGTTGGAGTAGCAGTACTAAAGCAGGGGGGCAATGCGGTAGATGCTGCGGTGGCGGTTCATTTAGCGCTGGCAGTAGTATATCCAAGAGCCGGTAATATTGGGGGAGGAGGTTTTATGGTCATGCGTTCCGCGAACGCTGAGACTTATGCGCTAGACTTTCGAGAAAAAGCACCAGCCGCCGCTTTTAGAGATATGTATCTCGACCAAAATGCCGAGGTCATCGAAGACCTCAGCTGGCGAGGCGCCAGGGCGGCAGGCGTTCCGGGTTCGGTTGCCGGCTTGGCAGCTGCCCATGATTCATTGGGCACTTTGCCATGGGCAGATTTGGTGGCACCCGCGATTGCTCTAGCCCGTGATGGCTTTGCCCTGACCGAAAAGGAAGCCAATAGCATCAATGGGCGTAAAGAAATTATCGATCGCTTTAGCACCCAAACGACTGTCTTCGAACGCGCCGAAGATTGGCAAGCTGGAGATACGATCAAAATGCCAGCGCTTGCCGCTACCCTCCAACGCATTGCGGAGCAAGGCAAGGCCGGTTTTTATGAAGGAGAAACCGCTCGCCTCATCGTCGCCGAAATGCAACGCAACAATGGCATCATGAGCCTCCAAGACCTCAAAGATTATGATGCGGCTTGGCGCGAGCCGCTGCATGGTGAGTATCGCGGCCACGAAATCATCAGTATGCCTCCTGCTTCTAGTGGAGGGATCGCCTTGCTGCAAATGCTAGAGATGATCGAGCCTTATCCTATAGGAGATTATGGCCACAATAGCGCGGATGCCGTGCATGTGATGGTGGAAGCCGAACGCCGAGTTTATGCCGATAGAGCCAAGCATCTCGGCGATATGGATTATTACCCCGTTCCGCTCAGCGGCCTCCTCCAAGCTGACTATCTGAGGACACGGATGGCCGATTTTGACTCTACATGGGCTAGTCGAAGCGACGATATTGAGGCGGGAACGCCCGCTCCCCAAGAATCTGAGCAGACTACGCATTACTCTATCGTGGATGCCTTCGGCAATGCCGTCTCTATCACCACCACGATCAACGGCAGTTATGGTTCCTGTACGGTAGTCGGTGGTGCCGGCTTTTTGCTCAACAACGAAATGGATGATTTTAGCAGCAAGCCGGGTACCCCTAATAAGTATGGCTTGCTTGGAGCAGAGGCCAATGCGATTGAGCCCGGCAAACGCATGTTGAGCTCGATGACGCCTACCATTGTGGCTAAAGATAGTGCGCTGTTTATGGTGGTCGGTACGCCGGGTGGCTCTACCATCATCACCTCGGTATTTCAAAATATCGTCAACGTGATCGATCACGGGATGGGTATGCAGGCTTCCGTCTCCGCCGAACGCTTCCATCACCAATGGAAACCTGATTATGTCCAAATCGAAGCCAATGCCTTGAGCGGTGAGGCAGTAGTAGAATTGCTCAATCGAGGACATGGGATCAAAAATAGAGGCGCAATTGGTAGAGTAGATGCCATACTTGTCCTACCTGACCGACGTTTAGAGGGGGGGGCAGACCCTAGAGGCGATGACAAAGCTGGAGGATATTGAATATAAACTCAGTACATATCGATTGGGTAGGAAGCCTTTTGATAGTCGGGGCTTACCAAGGCTTTATTACAGCCTTGCTGCTTTGGTTTCGGCGCAAGGGCAAAAAAGTCTCCAATCGCATTTTAGGCGGGATCTGTCTGGGCATGGCCTTGGGCATGACGCAGGCCATCATCATCTTGAGCGATAACATCTCTCCCACTTGGGCCTTAAGTTGGACCATGGGCTCCGCTCCTTTTCTGTACGGCCCCGCCATCTACTTTTACATACGGACCTATATCAACCGAGACTTTCGTTTTCAGCGCATCCATCTCCTGCATCTCATTCCTTATGTGAGTGCGCTGATATTTCGGATCGTCTATCAAAGTATGGGCGGCGAGAGCATTTTTGAGCAATACGAGGCGATCAGACAAGGCAATCCCCCCCCAGTTTTTCGCATCATAGGGACGGCTTTGATGACGCATATCTTGAGTTATCTGTTTTTTTCGTTGCGCTTAGTGAGCCGTTATCGCCGTTTTGTGCGGACGACCTCCTCCTTTGAGGAGCAGTCAAGTCTACGATGGATCAGCTGGATTACCTTGATCTTACTTTTTCCGCTTTTGACGGCCATTTTTAGTGCCATTATTTTGGGACCTATCCAGCAATACCCTGCTCCTGGCATTGCGGCAATTGGGATGATCAGTATGTTGAGTTTGATCTATTTGATTCGACCTGAAGTATTGGATGGGGTAGGGCCGGAGTTAGCGATCGAGACCGAGAGCGAACTCGAAGCGGAACGCTATGTCTCTTCCTCTTTGGCAGACAAGCAAAAGCAGCAATACTCTGAGCAATTGTTAAAGTATATGGAGGAGCAGCAAGCCTACCGCTCCCAAAATTTAACCCTCAGCGAACTGGCCGAATCCCTCAAAATCAACAGTAAATACCTTTCGCAAGTCATCAACGAATTGCACGGGCTCAACTTTATGGATTTTATCAACGGCTATCGAATTCGCGCCGCGCAGGAAATGCTGGTGAGTCCACGTTTTAAGCATTATACGATTGTGGCGATTGCCAATGAGGTGGGCTTTCGCTCGCGTTCGGCTTTTTATAGCGCCTTTAAAAAGGTCACTGGGCAAACCCCGACAGAGTTTAAAAACGCTTGATTTCTGGTTTTTTGCCCCCTAGAGTAGGATAATCTCGTGTGGGATCTTTTTCATTTTATTGTAGAGGCTTGGGTTTTCTGCTTCGCAAAACGCTGATAATCGTTCTGCGAAGCAGTACCCCCAAAACTACCGAATATGAACCTTCTGAGACCAGCTAGCTTCTCCCTCTTGTAGCGTGAGAATATAGACTCCATCCGGCAGGGCAGAGGTCGATAATTGATGCTTTTCGCCTTGCCACTCCCCCTTACTGATGACTTTTCCTTGTAGGTCAATTATTTGATAGTGAGTGATTTGCAGCGGATTACCGCCTTCGAGAAAAAGCGTTCCCCGACTAGGGATCGGAAAAACTTTGAAAGGACTGCTGACAGTAGACTCGATTGGATTTGCGGTATCAAAAAAGGCGCTGATCGGTACGTTTATCTGTTCGGTGCCGGGTATATTGGTGGAGATTTGGAGGGTGTCATTGACTAGGCCGAACCCATTGTCAGGGCGAATCAAAATTGTGATTGCCTCGCCGGGACTGATCGTTGCGGGAGTACCGCTATTGTCCTTAAAACTAAAAAAGCCCTGCTTGAAACTCAGTTGATTGAGTTGGATATCTTGGTTGCCGTGATTGACCAAGGGATATTGGTAATAGGCCTGAGTAGGAAAGCCGACCGTGTCGAACGCTATGACTCCTGCTTCGCGATCTAGTTGCCAATTGGCGGCCGCGACTGAGTTTGCGCTGAAATTGGTGATGCGCTCTGCCAGTTGAGGATAATCAACAAAGGGATTTCGATTGCCTTGGGCTGCTTCTACATCATCATTGCGACGGCGGGCGACATCGTCGGGCGGGAAATCTACATTCCACTGTTTGAGGATGGCCGTTTGACTCGAAAAATGATTGCTGTAATCCTGATAGCGCAGCACAAAATACATCATAGCGCGAGCGATTTCGCCCTTATGCTCGTCACGCGGCTCAAATTTGCCGTTGCCCTTCTTGGAGCCCCCCTGCTGCCAAGTCGGATTGCTGACAAGGCCAAAAGGCAAATTGCCACGCTCTGAATTAGCATTAGAATTAGTCGGAAAAAGATGGTGGATATCCGAGCGCATGGGGAGATTGCTGTTGAAAAATCCCTGCGGAAATACGTGTTCGGTATTAAATCCCATGTTCTGTGCCGCAGAACGATTCGTATAGCCGGTAACCAACTGGCCAGTATAGACGCCTTCCAAGGTGTTGACAGAGGCACCTTGCCCATTGACTCTTTGATTGTCAATGACCATAAACATCTCATCACGGCCCGCATTGTAGGAAAGCTGGACATAGTTTTGCCCGACTAAAGTCTTGATCGCTGTTTTGAGGGCTTGCTCCTCATTGTTGGCGAGGCTGTTGTAATAGGGATTGCTGTATTTGCCTACTCCCCGCAAATTGACGCTGATTGCGCCTCTTTTGCTATCGGTGAGGATCAGCATTTCGCTATTGTAGTTGATATTGTGGCGGGGGCTAAAATAGACCCAAAAAGAAATTTGTCCGTTGGCCGGAACGCTAAAACTGCTGCTATTGACCCAAAAATCTTTGGCGGTATAGGTATTGTAAAACCGGATCTCTGTGATGTTGACTGGATAGGGGAGGGGATTGTCGAGGCTGAGACTTAGGCTATCGATTTGGGTTTCAAACTTATCTCCAAAATTGAGTACACTTGGGTTGGGAATGAGGCTTTGGGCTGAAAGCGTAGTGAAAAGGCAGCCCAAGAAAAAACTTAAACAATATTTCATAAGGTAAAGGTAGGCATTTGTTCCATGCGACAATGTTGTAGCTTTGCAAGCGAAATTACCAATCATGAAACGATTTTACTTAGTCTGTATTTTATTTTGCTTTGGAGCAGCTTCGCTGAACGCTCAAGATGAAATCCCATTGGATCTATCTAGTCCTCGTGCTGCGGTCCATTATCATCTCTATTATCTACAACCAGACACCTATGATCCCGCCAAAGCGGCCCAAGCTTTGAGAGCGGACTTTCAAAGTCCAGAGGAATTGGAGGAACTGGCCATTGAGCTCAAGCAAATTTATGATGGTACTGCCTACTATGTAGAACCAGAAGAAATTTCAGCAGATTCTAATTTTCAAGATACTACCAGCGGTCAAGCGATCTACCGAGTGTATCCATCAGAGTATCCAGACCTGTATGTAAAAAAATACGGTAATCAGTGGAAATACTCTCGTAAATCGGTGGGGAGTATTGCGAGCATTCACAATAAAGTCTTCCCGATGGGCTCAGAACTTTTTATGGAGTTCCTCCCCAGGATCGGACAACAAAAGGCATTGGGCCTATACCTTTGGCAATACCTTGGACTCGTGATTTTGTTGATAGTCGCCTTTATTGGCTACAAGCTTTTGGACGTGATTTTCAATTTGATGCTGAGGCGGATACTGCCGAGACTTTTTCCCAAAGCTAGCTTTGCAAGAGAGATAATTGCCCCGGTGGCTCACCCGCTCAGCTTACTGTTAGTCGTGATCCTTTTAGAGTGGTTTTTGCCTTCTCTCTTGCTGCCTCCGGGTGGATTTGGGTACTATCTGCAGTTAGCGCTTCAAGTGATGGCGCCAATATTTGCCATCATCGTTTTGTATCGTTTGGTCGATGTGATAGCCGAAGCCCTAACGGGCCTTGCGGCCAAAACGGAGACAACTATGGACGATCAATTGGTGCCACTTTTGACCAAGATCACCAAGTTAGTAGTGGTCGTATTGGGGATCATTTTCGTCCTAGACAACCTCAATGTCAATGTTACGGCCCTTTTAGCGGGGGTTTCGATTGGTGGTTTGGCCTTAGCCTTGGCGGCTCAAGATACCGTCAAAAATTTCATTGGCTCCGTTTCCATCTTTGTGGATCGTCCCTTTGTGATCGGTGATTTTATCGATACGGGTTCCTTTAGTGGAGTGGTGACAGAGGTCGGCGTTCGCTCAACGAGACTGCGGGCTTCTGATGGTGCGATGGTCAGTATCCCTAATGGCAAACTGGCAGACACCAATCTCACCAATCATGGTGTCCGAACTTATCGACGCTATAGTACTACTTTGGGACTGACCTATGATACGCCTCCGGACAAGATCGAATCCTTTGTCAATGCAACGCGAGAGCTCATCAATGCGCATCCACTGACGAGAACCGAGAGTACCTTGGTCCAGTTTCACGAAATGGCAGACTCTTCGCTAAATATATTTGTTGCGGTCATCGCCGAAACGACTGAATATGGGGCTTGGCTTGCCAGTCGGCAGGACATTTTCTTGGCCATCATGCGCAAAGCCGAAGAACTTGGCGTGTCCTTTGCATTCCCTTCTACATCAGTATATGTAGAGCAAATGCCAAAGGGCGAATAGGTGTAAGAAATGCCTACGTTTGCCATGTGTAAAACAAAAGCTTAGCTGTAAATTTGTGCGAATGCCAGCGTCAGAGATCAAGCATATTATCACTAACGACGGTTCTTCGACTCTGTATTCTCCACAGTACGACGAACACTATCACTCAGTCCACGGAGCGATCCAGGAATCTATGCACGTATTTATCCGCATGGGCCTAGACGCACTACCGCTTGAGCGTAAGGAGATTCGCATCTTGGAGATGGGGTTTGGAACTGGTCTCAACGCCTTGCTGAGCCTTTTACATCGCAAAGACCGGAAGGTGCATTATACCGGATTAGAAGCTATCCCGGTAGCTTCTGAGATGGCCGCCGCACTCAATTATCCGGACAAATTGGGTGAACCCGCCCTCAAAACGCCTTTTATGGCGCTTCATGAGGCAATTTGGGAAGAACCCTCTATTATTTCGCCAGGCTTTTCACTGGTCAAGCACCATACTCGCCTGGAAATCTTTCAAGCAGAAGAAGGTTTCGATTTGATTTATTTCGATGCCTTCGCCCCCAATTCACAGCCAGAACTTTGGACTGAAGATATCATGCGTCGCATGTATCGGATGATGCGTCCCGGTGGCATATTTGTCACCTATTCCGCCAAAAGTAGCGTGAGGCGTGGCCTGCAGAGTGCCGGCTTTCGAGTCGAAAAACTGCCTGGACCACCCGGAAAACGTGAAATGTTGCGGGCAATAAAAGATAATGTAGAGGCGTGATTTTACGCCTCTACTTTTTTATGTCTGATGCTTCTCTTATGTACTGAGGAGTAAGTAAGCAGTAGCAAGTATCAAGTAGCAAGAAAGATGAGCATGAGGACCTCTAGAGGTCGATTTTGAAGGGTCTTAATACTTAATAAAACTGGACCCAATCCACTTCCATTTCATACTCCATAGGCTGGGCACCACTGGTCCCAAAACTGATGCCGATGATTTTTTCTCCTAACCATTCCATCTGAGGGCGACTAAAGTTTTGTCCCATTTCACTAAAAGGGATTTTGATCTCCTGCCAGTCTTCGCCGCCTTCGAGTACAAAGGCGTGATAGTCAAAATTTGTTACCCGTTCGTCCATGAGACTGACATACATAGAGCCTTTGCTGAGCTTGTAGCGGATGCTAATGCCCTCAAAATCACTGATATTTATAGGCTGCTTATTGCTATTGAAATCATGGCTGATCATCACCCAGCCAAAAGGCATCTTTTGAGTCGTTTGCAATTTGCCCGCCATCCTGAAGATCCCCGCTTCGATACGGGTCTCGACGCTAGAGGCACCGCCTTGAATTTGGTCAGAGAGCGCTTGCCAGTTTTGCTTTGGATCACTAAAGTCAGAGATCATTTTTTCAGACCACTGCGTGGAACGACTCTCCTGATAGGCCAAAGCCTTGCGATCGACCATTTTGCCATTTTGGATGACAGCGCTGATCTTTTGGGTATGTGCGATGTCTTGACTTGGGTCTGCTTGTAATACGACCAAGTTTGCTAGGTCCCCTGGCTCAACTCCATAAGCCAAGGAGAGAAAGTCAGCCGCCGCAGTACTAGCTGCCGCCAAGATGTCCCAATTGCTCATCCCCATCTCAGACATAAGAATCATTTCTCGGTGGACAGAGTAGCCCTGAAAAATACCCGGATTGCCGCCGTCCGTACCGGTGTAAATAGGTACGCCCGCTTCATAAAGCACTTTGAGTGATCCGCTCAAATGCTTAGCCGCATGCTCTTGGAAATGCATAAAATCGGAGGTACGAGGATCAAGCTTTGCGGTATCACGATATGAATCTATCACCAATGGGTTGACCGCTCCCGCCAATAACTCGCTATCTAGTATCTCGGGTTGCTCATATAGTTGGACGAGGTCTGCTTCTACCGTCAAAGTGGGAATCAACACTGCTTTGGTCTTGAGAAATAGATCGGGCACCTCTGCTGGCATTTCTCCGGCTGGTAGATGGGTGATGGCAGAGGCACCTGCTTCTAAAGCATCAATCACATCCTGCCAGCTACCAATATGGATCACTGTTTTGACGTTTAGTGCATTGGCGGTCTTTACCGCAGCTTGCAAAGTAGGGAGGTCGATAGTCGGTAAACGTCTAGGGGCATTGTCGTAAACGATTTTTACTACATCGGGCTGGCGTTCCTCGACGAGGGCCTTCACCACTTTGCTTGCCTCCGCCGGAGTATTGATGATGCGGGTAGGAATACCGTACTCAGTACCATGACCACCATCGCAGGTCAAAATCGGCCCGGCGCAATAGATCTCCGCCCCCCTCAAGCCAGTGGTACGTTGTTCTTGACGGAGAGCAAAAATGCTGTTTTCCTCGGAAAAGAGATCCAGAAAGGCGGTTACACCGCAATAGAGCATGCGTTCGGCAACGCCGCTGGTCATCAGCATCTCCATTTGTCCGCCGACGCCCGCATTGCCCCAAGAATGGGTATGTAGGTCAATAAAAGCAGGCACGATAAATTGTCCGGTGAGGTCAATACGCTGGCCCTCAAAGGCTGCGGGAGAGCTCGCTAATCGCTGGTAAATCTTGCCATCCTTGATCCACAGTTGCAGCTGCTCTGCACTTTGATCTTCAGGATTGAGGACCGTGGCGTTTTCAAGTAAGAGGTCCTGAGCACTAAGCAAATGAAGCGTGAGGCTCAAAAAGACTATCAAAAAGCTAGATACAAGTTTCATGTGTTTTATCTGTTTATAGCAGAAAGAAGAGGCTGGCCGGCCATGAAATCAATCTTGATTGACGAGTTGTGGGTTTAGACAGACCAATCGCAGGCTTTCTTACAAAGCCTGCGAAAAAAAATCATTTAGCGGCTCGATCTACCATTAGTCAGCTGGCCTTCACCATTGGTCAAGAGTTTTGTGAGAAAGATCAAAATCCTTCTAACTTAGGTAGAGATGAAGGCTCTTTCTGAAATATTGGGTTCGCAATGGCGCCAAAATTGGCGCAAGTATAAGCTCTACCACATCCCATTTTGGTTGGGCTACTCTCTGATTTGGTATGGCTTTTCGATGGGAATGAGTGGCAATGCGCCTTCCTGGGAGGCCTTACCCGGCAATTTGGTTTATCTGTTTTGCTATTTGGGGGTTACCTATCCTAATCTTTATTATCTGATGCCGCGCTTTTTGTATCAAAAGCGCTACCTCATTTATGCTCTCTTGCTCAGCCTAAATATCCTGCTTTTTACAGGCGTTTTGATGCTGTGGTATTATGGGCAGACAAGCTCCGCCGAGGAATGGCAGTACCTCTTGGGAGAGGCTTGGTTTTATGGGGGGACATTTTGGGCGATGGTCACAACGACCATTATGACGATGATCATCAAATCGGTCAGAGACGGCCGGAAAAGCGCCCAGCGAAATCATATGCTCGAAAGGGAGAAGTTGCTCACCGAATTGCAACTCCTCAAAGCACAACTCAATCCGCACTTTCTTTTCAATGCGATCAATAGTATCTACTTTTTGATCCGCAAGAATCCCGAACTAGCCGAAGAAAGTCTCGCTCAGTTTTCTGAAATCCTACGCTATCAGCTTTATGAGTGTAATGTGCCTTTTATTCTCGTCAGCAAAGAAATCGAATATCTAGACAGCTATTTACAACTAGCAAAGCTGAGAAAAGGGGAGCGGGTACAAATCCATACCGAAATTGGTCCTGAGATAGGAGATGAGGTCATCGCGCCTTTTTTACTTTTACCTCTAGTCGAGAACGCTATCAAGCATGTTTCACACCATAGCCAGCAGGAAAACCTGATCATTTTAAAACTAGAAAAGACTCCTGATGGGCTCAAATTTGAACTAGAAAATACCTACGTGGAGGCTGAGCGTTCCGCGCCAGCGGAAAATAAAAGCGGGGGAATCGGTCTGCCCAATGTCCAACGGCGACTAGATTTGTTGTATCCTGCTACGCACCGATTTGAAATCCTGAAAAAGGCCGGACGCTTTCGCATTCGCTTGTTGATTCCAACCGAAGGAATAAGTTTGCCTCCTTCTATAGAAGCCCAAACCGAACTACCCCAAGTTTTAAGCAAGCCATGAAAACACTGATCATCGACGATGAACCATTAGCCCGCAACGGTCTCGCAGATTACCTCAAGCAGGTTCCTTTTTTGGCGTTGCATGGGTTGTGTGAGAGTCCGATGGAGGCCATTGGTCCCTTGGCGAGCGGAGAAGTGGACTTGATGTTGCTTGATATACAAATGCCGGGCATCACGGGTTTGGACTTCCTCAAAAGCCTGGAAAAACCCCCCATTACCATCTTGACGACGGCATATCCTTCTTATGCGCTTGAGGGTTATCAGCTAGATGTGCTCGATTATTTGGTCAAACCGATCACCTTCCAACGTTTTCTCAAGGCGGTCAATAAGGCACACAAGCAATGGCAATTGGTCAATAGCGTTCCCGGAACGGATAAAACAGCGGAGGATCACTTCTTTGTAAAGGTCGAAAGTCAGTACGAAAAGATCCGCTATGACGAAATTCTCTTTGTGGAGGCCCTGCAAAATTATGTTTGCCTTTATACGGCCAATCGTCGCTATACCAGCTTATTGACGATGAAGGCGGTAGAGGAGGCTTTGCCGAACGCTCAGTTTATGCGCGTACATCGCTCCTATATTGTCGCTTTGGATAAAATTGAGACCCTCAAGGGCTATGAATTACTCATTGGTGAGCATCGGGTGCCTGTAAGTCGATCTCAGCGAGAAGCGGTCCACAAAAAGGTCGTGCAAGATCGCCTTTTAGGATAGGCACGAGAATTGCGCTTTTTTCATTTCTGCTGATATGTTCAGTATTTTGAGGAGATTTGATGTAGTTCAATTTTCCCATACGTCTGCAAAAAGGAATGACCCTAATTAACCTGTATGCAATGAAACTAAAGAAAAACGCACTCCCCATCTTGAGTCTTAGCCTGATGCTAGCCATCTGCCTTGCAGGACTCTACAGCTGTGAGACCATCGAGCCAGTGGTCGAAGAAATCGAAGAGTTAGATACTACCTTTGATGGTACTTACTTTTACAATATTGCGGCCCTCCAATCTTCGCGTCAGGCCTTGATTGCCCTTCAAGACGCTTATCAAAACCAACGTTTTGAGGATATCGGTGAGCAAAATATGCTCGCTTTGATCGAGAGCCAATCTGCTTTGACAGACAACCTTATCATCGGTATCGAAGCGGTCGGACGTATCAAGTGTCGCCCGCCTAAATGTCCCCCACCCAATCCATGCGATAATCCACAGGGGATCGTTTGTGATAGATTCCAATTGGACCTAAGTACGGTATCAGATTTTCGTCTACCAGAGACTTATGCTGTCGGTCGCCGGATTGAAATCTTGGACGAGCAAGGTGAAATCGTTGCTAAGGCTGAAGAAGGCATTTCCTCTTTTGTAGAGCGGGCTGTCCGCTACCAGCTAGATGTACCCGAAACCCTAAAAGCGGGAACTTTGTTGATCTATGAAGACCGCAATGGAGCGGAGATGCTAAGCGAAGTTGCCTTTCAGGTACCTCAGTAACGTTTTTAACGCGCCCAATTATTAATTAATTTGTAGACCCAAGCGGAAGAACTGTACTTCCGTTTGGGTCCTGTGTTTTTAAGTAAGTGCGCAAAGAGGCGATTGATGATGGCTGTGATAAGGACCATATTGCTCCTGCTGGCTTGTGGGCCGGTTTGTTTGCTTGCTCAGCTAGCTGAGCAAGCCTATGAGGCAAAGCTAGATAGCTTGTCTGATCTGATCTATGAGGATTGTGGTAGCCCAGCTTTTGTCAATCAAGCGCCTAATATTGAAGCGATTTATGAACTCGCAAGAGCGCAAAACGATCTCGAAGGTCAGTTTATGGCTTTGGATTGGCAGGTCTACTGTGCTAGTGAGTCCGAATTACTTGCTTTCCTAAAGCAAGGATTGCTGAGGATGGATTCACTCTATGCTTTGTATAAGGAGCAGATGCCCGAATCAGATGCGGTCTCTCGTCAGATTTCGATCGATTTTTTTTATGGCTCTTATCATTATCGCTTTGGTGATTTTGCCGCGGCAAGCCCTCGCTTTCGTGGAGTGCTCAAGCTTCTCGATAAATATCCAGAAAATGAGTTGATCGATTATAAAACCAGTGCTTATCGCTACTTGGGCAGTATCTATCGCCACCAAGGCAATAGCCAAGCGGCCATCGAAATCTACCAAGCAGCACGAGCTCACAACCTACAATTGGAAAACCTGCTAGATTGGGGCTTGGATAGTAAATATCTGGCAGATACCTATAAGCAACGGCAAGATTTTGGATTGGCAGGGAAGTATTATCGTGAAGCGCTGAGAGCAAACGAAGAGCAATATCAGCTCAATCCCAAGAGCTTGCGCACGCGCAATCGTTTGGTGGCCACCTTGCATGCTTTTGCTGAGTTGTGCCTGTTTGAAAATCAATCTGACAGTAGCCTGAGCTTGCTCCAAGCGGCCCAAGCTTTGATTCCTCCCGAAGATCCAGCCTTAGCCGAAACCTTCCAACTCTTTGGCAAAAGCTATTTGCAAAAGGAGGATTTTGAGCGGGCGAAGCAATATTATCAATTGGCCTTAGCGGCCACTGAGCTTCAATTTGGGCGTCAATCTTTGGCCGTAGGAGAAAATCTGCGTCTTTTGGGCGATCTGTTTACGGCACAAGCAGATTATACCCTTGCTTTGACCTTTTATCAGCAGAGCCTCGAAAGTCTAGTGCCGGGCTTTGAGCAGGACCGTCTCGCTGACAATCCCTCTTTAGAAGGGCTGTATTTGCGTAAGGAGTTGCTTTATACGCTGGGAAACAAGGCGCAAGCCTTAAGAGAGATGCATTTGGCGGAGCCAGATCATGTCATGCCCCTGACCCAGATTGCTTATGAGACAGTAGCGCTTGCGGTAAGTTTGATCGATTCGCTCAAAACGGATTATACTGACGATGCGGACAAGCAGCTATTGGTGGATGAAAGTTATCCTATCATTGAGTTAGGGCTTGAGTTGGCGCAGTCCCTCTACGCAAGAGAGCAAGATCCTACTTATCTCGCTGCGGCCTATCGGCTGATGGAAAAAAGCCGAGCTGTCGCATTATTTCAGAGTTTAAAAACTGCCAGAGCGCAGGATTTTGCTGGCATCCCACTTGATTTACAAGCGAGTGAGCGTCAATATCGCTATGAACTCAATTTGCTACGAGATAGTCTGCGACAGCAAACTGATCCTGCCCAAAATCCAGACCGTCTCCAACGCTTTCAAGCGCTCAAAAAAGATTATCAAAGCCTCCTTGCTCGCTTTGAGACCGAATATCCAGAATACTATCGCCTTAAATACGATCAGTCTGTTTTGCCACTCGAAAGCTTACAAACCCGCCTTTTGACGCCTGAGGCTTGTATGCTAGAATACTTCGTAGGGGAAAAAGATATCTACCTGCTGGATGTGCGTCAAAGCGAAGTTCACTTTTTTAAGCTACCCAATGACTTTGGACTAGCCAGTCTCATTCAAGACTTTAGGGCGGGGATCTATGAGTTTTTTGTCAGCGGCTCAGCCTATGACGACCAGGACTATCAACGTTTGGGTGAGCAATACGTTATGACTGCTTATCAATTGCACCAAAGCCTTTTTGCGCCTTATCTAAGCGATAGTTTGGATTTGGCTGATGAGTTGGTGATCGTCCCTGATGGCATGCTGGGCTATTTGCCCTTTGGCGCTTTGTTACAGACTCCTGCGGAGAACGCCACCACTTTTCGCACGCATGACTATTTGCTTCGTTCTCATAACATTTCCTACGTGCCTTCGGCTAGTCTTTGGGATCAAATGCAAAACGAAGACCCTTTACCGGCTAAAGCAAAGTTGCTGGCCTTTGCGCCGATATTTTCAGGAGAATCGGGCGATTTGCGGAGCTCTTGGATCAGAGATTCCCTGGATTTGGCCGCATTGCCTTATACCGAGCAAGAATTGGTCGATATCAAGGCGGTATTTAGTGCAGATACTTATCTCAATGAGGAAGCAAGCCTGAGTCATTTTCAAAAATGGGCCAGTGAATACCGTTTGATCCACCTTGCTACTCACGGAGTCTTGAATGATGAGGATCCAGATCAGTCTTTTTTGGCTTTTTACCCTAGTCGGGGAACGCTCAATCAGGGCGGACGCTTGATGCTGCGGGAGCTTTACTCGATGGACATAGCTGCTGAGATGGTGGTACTAAGTGCTTGCGAGACAGGGATTGGTCGTTTTTCGCGCGGAGAAGGATTGCTGAGTTTGGCCAGAGGTTTCAGCTACGCTGGAACGCGTAGTCTCTTAGCGACGCTTTGGCGGATACCCGATGGAGAAGTAAACAAGGACCTATTGCCCAATTTTTATTTAGCCCTAAAAGAAGGCAAGACAAAGTCTGCGGCGATGCGTTCAGCGCAGCTGGCCCAAGTAAATGAGGCCTTTACCGACCAATTGGCTCATCCCTTTTTCTGGGCTGCTTTTACTCCGATAGGTGATATGCGCCCCTTGCAAAAGAGCCATCATTATTGGTGGTGGGGGTTTGCTTTGGGCCTGATCCTAGTACTGATAGCGGTATGGGTCTCCCGAAATAAAAAACAAAATTTGTGAAAATAGGTCGCGCTCATTGTCTTGCTTAAAAAGGCCATGCACAAAACACGAAGCGCTAGAAAACTGCTCGCATCACCAGTGATTTTACCCATGCTCAATGTGGTGCTCATCGTTCAGTTTTTTTACATCTTGAATGTTTCTTTCTGGCGATCTCCGGCTGCTCCTATCATTCATACGCCTGCTAATACATTGACATACTATTGTGGGGCTTATCAAGTTGATTGGGAAATATCTCTTGACAAAAATGCGCAATGGTGGATAGAATCATCGGAGGTTCAGCCCCAAAAGATCGAGCCTAAAGCCCTCGTAGACTTTATTGATCAACATCCGCATGATCGACTGATGCTGCAAATAGATGAGAATACGCCTTATGATGTGATGGCCTCATTGTTTGAACATCTTAGTCCTCCGCATCGCTATCAGGGGATAAGTTTCAAAACAAAAA
>JBCAWW010000018.1:0-17226 GCA_038534415.1 Bacteroidota bacterium
GTACGGCCTTGGCGATAGCGATCCGTGCGCACATATCCTGTACTATGAGAGCCAATATAATTGCGTGAAAAGATGAAGTGATCAGACTTCAGGTCCTTACGCACGAGTTCATCAGTTCCTTGGAGATTGAGCGCCGTAACAATCAGATGATAAGGTGCGCGTGGATTGGTCGCCCAAATCGTACCATCTTCATCATAACGCAGAGTGGGGTTTAGGATGCCTTTATTGGCTTTTTCCTGCGCTTCGCTCAACGCTTCGTCCTTTAGTTTTTGCCAACCCAAATCCTCTAAGGTCAAATCTTCATCATTACGCAGATTGATCAAGGGCATACCTTGGCGACCCTGACCTTTGCGACTGACTCGAGCATCTGTGCGGAGATAAGCTTCTGACAAGCGATCTCTATAAAAGTAATGCAGCGACAACTTATTGGAGTTGACATATAAGCCTGTCAGGATAAATAGCACCAATGCTACTCCCAAGCCCCAAATAGGAAAGTCTGGGATCAGCTGATTGCTCAAAATTCGGATGATAGAATAAGTCGCAAGCCCTACAAAAAGCAAAACCAAAATACTCAAAAGAGGCCCTTTGACTTTGTTGAGGATACGGGTGATCATGCTGCTGCTGTCTCCGCCCTCCTGATTCAAGGTAAAATAACCCGCAACCACCGAGGCAATCGAAGAAATTGTCGAAATCAAGGTGCTGGAGTTACTTTCCGCTGAGCTCACCGTGCCTTTCCAATACAAACTGATCGAAAACAAAAACAATAAGACCAACGGAGTCGCTACACTGACCACCAAACCATAAAAAGCGCTTCCTCTCAATGCTCCATGCAGAGAACGAGAATAACGGATTTGCCGCGGCTGTTGACTGACAAAGGCCAAGATAAAGTAGATGCCCAAGAATACCCCAATCGAATAAATCGCCGGTAGGGCAAAAAACATCCAATAATCCTCGGCCGCAAAATATCCTTGCCAACGCCCGATGCCCCATGCCGCGATGGCTACAACGAGGCCGCCCAAGATGTTCCAAACACCAAAGCGCGCTACAAATTGCCTTTCAAAATAATCCTCATGATCATGACCCGCCGGAATCTTCCCGATAATCCCGAGCACATTGGCGAGCTTATCAGATTCCAAAAATTTTCGCGCCGAACTTCGAGACAAAGCGACAAATACCACGCTCAGCAATAAGCCCAAAGCACTAATCCCCCCCACGAAATTGGGGTGCCGACCCAAGCTTTCCATCATATGCTCCAAATAGACGGCATATCCGTCTGTCATAAAGCTGCTATCTCCATTTGCTTTGCCGATGATCGTATCAAAAAAGGCGCCCGAAGAGAGCCAGTCAAAAAACAAAAAATGCAAAGCCACTACGGCCGTCAAAAACAAAAAGAACAAAAAGAAATTATGCACAATACCGGCAAGCACAGTGCCCACCACTTTTTGGATGTCCACACTCAACAAACCCCGATCAGGCGTCAAATATTCGCCATGTGTCCGTAGGTGATGGATCTGATGCCGGACGTCAAGCTTGGTTTCTTCTGGTGGTTTATAGTCAAGGACGATCGCTTCTTTTTGGGTACGCCTCTCCTCTGCTTTTTGCTCTGTTTGCATCTGAAAAGGGATATAGCGTGCTCTTTGGGCCTCTTTGGGTTTTGCTCCTTCGGAGAACGCTTCTGCTGCTGCTCGGGTCTCGATCAGTCGTACTAAGGGAGAAGTGTCGGCGCTTAGGCCGGGTATTTTTTCGCGTTCGGCGGAGCCCTGATATCGCTTCGGTACAAAAAAAGTGTCCGTCTCATTGTTCATCAAGGAGTTGAAGCAGGCTGCCATATAGCCACCTCCCGATACCGAACTCATATAGTCAAACTTCTTGAAGCAGTCTGCTACGATTAGCTTTTGGATTACTCCGAGGCAGAGCGTCGCTGAACGAATCCCTCCCCCCGAAAAAGCAATTCCCCAAAGCTCCTGTAATTGGCCAGGAGTATCCGCTGGATGTTGTTGGTCATAAAGAGCTCGCCGCTGGGCGAGATAGATATTTTCGGAGCGAATGACCTCTTGGTGGTCAACCGTAAAAGGGGGATGCAGGGAAGCAGGTCGCGATGAAATCGCCATAATTTGGTTCGTTTGGCAAAAATTAAGGATTTTTTTGATTCTTCATGCGAAACTCAAAAACATCCGGGCGCTGATAATGTCCACTGACATCAAGATACATGCGTTCTCCTGGGAGGATCGACAAATCTATTTCTGCACTGATAATCTCTTCTTGCTCAAAAATAGGTTCGACGATCCAATTGCTATCTGGTCCGATAATGCCGCTGCCGCCCCGCAAAAGATAATGCTCAGGCTGATCCGCCCATTCTGCTGGTAGTTGTAGGCCGATAGGCAGATCCTTGACTTGCAAAAGCTGTCCCGCCGCCAAGACAAAGCACTTGCCTTCAAAGGCATAATGCCGAGAGGCTAATTGGTGCAGATCATGTACAGTGGGCCAAACTGCTACGTGTAGGTCCTCGCCACTATCGTGCATGGCCTGACGAGTCAGCGGCATCCAGTGCTCCCAGCAGATAAGACTGCCGAGTTTGGCCTTAGGGGTTTGGACGCTTGTCAAACCGCCCCCTTCCCCAAGGCCATAAACCAGTTTTTCGGTATAGGTCGGCATCAGCTTGCGATGATGTTGGTGGCGTTCCCCGTCGGGGCCATAAGTCAAAAGACTATTGTACAAAGTGCCTTGTCCTGGTCCTTGGGCCACGGCCTCATTGACGCCTATCACCATCCAAACACCGTATTTTTGACAAAGAGCCGCGAGGGAGCGTTCGGCGGAGCCGCCCAATACCAAACTATTGGCGTACATCTGTGCATATACCTGCTTAGTCACGGGATCATTCCAGAGCGTCGCCCCCGGACAATAATCCAACCAGGCTGGATAGCCACTCAACCAGCACTCCCCAAAGACCACTAGTTCACTACCTTGCTCTGCTGCTTGGGCCATAAGGCCTGCTAACTTTTGTAGACTGGCATTGAGATCGTTATAGACTGGAGCCGCTTGGACGATAGATACCTTCATAGGGTTGGAATTGGAATGAAAATGGGGAAACCTCACAAAAAAAATAAAGCCACCACAAGTTTTTTGTCCCAAGGGCGTCTTAGTAGTGAATAGACAAAAAACACTAGAAATAATGAAGATCAAATTTGCCCCCTTTATATTTAGTTTGGCCTTCGGCTTTTGCTTGATTTCCTGCTCCACTCAAGCCACCCAAGCCCAAAGTACGACTGATGAATCCGAAGAGCGTCAGGGACCTCCCCCAAATGATCAGCAGGGACCTCCTCCCGGAGCTGAGCAAGGAGAAAGACCCAATGGGCGCCAAGGTGGGCCACCCAATTTTGCCAAGATATTGAAGGATTTAGATAAAGATGAGGATGGCAAAATCTCAGAAACAGAAGCGGCAGGCCCATTGAAAAAGGATTTTGCCAAAATCGATACGGATGAAGATGGCTTTATCAATGAAGCCGAGTTTAAGGCAGGAGCGCCAAAGCCCCCGCGTAGAAATTAAAATGTGTGTGATTGGAGCTTATTTAGCTCGTATAGACAATTAGCTGTAAGTAGGTCGCCCGGAGCATGCGCATTGCTTCGGGCTTTTTATTACTTCTTATGGGTTTCACCTTAAGGATGTTCTTCCTATTTTGGAAATACTTTTTCCTAGCGCCTATTCAAAACGGGCAGAGATATGATACGGAAGATCTTACTTTGGGTATTGGGGCTGATCCTATTGTTGGGAGCCTTGGGCTTTGCATACTATCGCTTTGTCCTTTATCAACCCCCTGCCATCAGTGAAGAGGATCGAGCCGCGATCAATCTCATGCCTCTGCCCGCAAAACTTTCGCTCGACTCAGATAAAATTTCGGTACAAGGAGGGATTGACTTGAGGGCAGATAGTCGCATCAGTAATTTACTACAAAAGGGACTAGATCGGTTTTCAGCTTCGCTGAACGCTAAGATCGGTTCTCCAAAGGGAGCGGCCATACCATTGATTATCCACTGTGAGCAAGCCGCATTAGAAGCACTCCCCAAACTGGGACAAGACGAATCCTACCATCTAAAAGTAAGCCCTACTCAAATCGAACTAAACGCTCGGAGTCCTTTTGGGATCCTGTATGGGCTCGAAAGCCTTTTGCAATTAGTCCAAGTCGAATACAAAGGCGCTTTTGTGCGTAGTCTTGAATTGGAGGACCAGCCGCGTTTTCCGTGGCGGGGGCTGATGATAGATGTGAGTCGGCATTGGATTCCCAAAGAGATTATCCTACGTAATCTCGACGCTATGGCGGCGGTCAAACTCAATGTTTTGCATTGGCACCTGTCGGATGATCAGGGCTTCAGAGTCGAAAGTAAACTATACCGAGAGCTCCACCTACAAGGCTCAGGTGGCAACTACTATACCCAAGAAGAGGTCAAGGAGGTTGTGAAATATGCGGCAGAGCGGGGTATCCGGGTCGTCCCAGAATTTGATGTGCCCGGCCATACCCATAGCTGGTTAGTGGGCTACCCCAAGTATGCTTCTACCGAAGGCCCCTTCAAGCTCGGCGAGCAAGCCAATGGAGAAATCTTTTCCGTGCCGATGGACCCCAGTATTAGCCGCTTATATGTCTTTTTGGATAAGCTGTTTTGGGAGATGAGCAAACTCTTTCCCGACGAGTATTTTCACATCGGTGGAGATGAGGTTAGCCCCAAGTTTTGGGAAGAAAGCGAACGGATTCAGGCTTTTATGCAAGCAAATGATATTGCAGATACACATGCGCTACAAGCCTACTTCAACCAAAAGCTACACGAAAGGATCAAAAAACACGGCAAAATCATGATGGGTTGGGATGAGATCATGCATCCAAACTTAGCCGAATCGGTCGTGATTCAAGCGTGGCGCAATCATAAAGTATTGTTTGAAAGTGTGCAGGCAGGAGGCACTGGCATATTGTCTTCGGGCTGGTACCTCGATCATAAACTACCCGCCGGCAAACATTATCAGGTCGATCCTTTGGTCTTGCCCGGAGCGGTAGATGTGGTACCCGATAGCACCTACTGGCGCATGTACGACATCAGCATTGAATTACCTAGCGGGGAGATGGCGGGAAAGCTAGTCTTGTTTGATCGAGACCCTAATAATGTCTCGGGCTTCTTCTCTTTTTTGGATCAACTCAACGGTTTCAAAAACGCCCAAATCGACGAAAATGGTCAATTGGTGGCAGAGTTTAAGGCGAGTGTAGGGGAGCTGACCTATACCGCAAATTTAGCCGATGATACTTTGACGGGCGATCTGGCGTTTGGCTTTTTAAAAATGGATTCTCAGGGGCAAAAGGTTGGCGGACATGATATGGCCGGAGAGCCGCTGCCTGAGATTGAAGTAGTAAAACCTATGACCCAGGCGGAGCAACTCAGAGTTTTGGGAGGCGAAGCCTGTATGTGGACGGAGGCCTCGGGGGCGCCTAATCTCGAATCTCGTATTTGGCCTCGCACCGCAGCCATTGCCGAAAAACTCTGGTCGCCTCAGGAGCTAACCCAAGATGTAGATGATATGTATCGTCGTCTACAAAAGGTCGATAAGATGCTGGCCAAACGTGGCTTGCAGCATCAAAGCCAATTAGCAAAAATCATCCTAGACCTCGCCGCTGGCAGCGATCCTAAGGCATTGCAGACGTTGGTGGCGGTGCTAGAAGAAGTCAAATATTACAATCGCCTTGGACCCTATATGGCCAATGGAGGCATGTTTTGGCCGGATCTCAAAATCGATAGGGTAGTGGACGCAGCTCGACCTGAAAGCTTCGAAGCCCGTGAGTTCAATCAAATGGTGGAGGGGTATATGGCTGACCCCAATACTGGAGATAAGGCCCTAATTGCCTCCCAGCTCAACATCTGGGCGAGCAATCATAAAGTGCTGAGCAAGCAAATGGAGCGTTCACCGAAGGTGCAAGAAATAAAAAATCTCTCCGCGGGGCTTGCCCAAGTCTCAGCGCTAAGTATCGAGCATCTCAATCATCCAGAAAACACTACTGCCGTCCAAAAAGAAGAAGCCTTGGCCCTTTTGCAAAGCCTCGAAGAGGGCGAAAACGGAGTCTTAGTAGCTGTAGTACCAGGCATCAGAGCCCTCTGGTAATAATCAATATCCGACGATGGGCGTACCGTTTAGGTGAGCATAATCGTTGATTCGTTCGAGTCGCCATCTGCGCCCATCCCATTGCAAGACCGTAATCGAAGTGTTGTGAATCATCATGCGAAATACACTCTCTGGCTCCGCTTTGAGGAGTTTGCTAAGCATACTTTTGATGGCAAATCCATGACTAAAAGCTGCGATATTGGCGGATTGATCGCTATATTTTTCCCGCGTTGCTTCTAACCACTTGATCATTCTCTGTTCTGCGTCCCGTTGGGATTCGCCTCCGGGAGGGGTAAAAGTGTAGGAGTCTTTTTCCAGCTCGCGCTGAACGCTTGCATCATACATTTCTGCTCTCACCTTGCCTTCCCATTCTCCTTTGGATTGCTCCACCAACTGATCGGTGATCTGGATCCTCTCTGTGTCAATGCCTAAAGCTTTGGCTACGGCTTGGCCTGTTTCTAAAGCCCTGATTGACAGGGAGCTATATAGATCTTTAAACTGGATTTTTTCTTGTTTGAGGCGCTGAGCCACTAACACTTTTTGGATGCGACCTTGGGCAGAGAGCGGCATATGATCGGAGCGTCCACAGATGATACTATGATCGCGATTGGCCTCGCTTTCGGCATGGCGTATGAAGTAAAAACTTAGCATAGCGCAAATATCGTCAGAAGACTTTTTTGAAAAAATTTTAAATTATTCTGAACACTGTTCACTATATTTGCGTTGTTCAATAATAATTATGGCTAAGTCCTCTAAAATACAAGAGCGCCGCGAACGCGAAAAGCAGGAGATGCACGACAAGATTGTCTTGGCGGCAAGAGAGATGTTTTTGGAGGAAGGCTACGAAAAGGTATCCATTCGCAAGATCGCGGAGCGCATTGCCTACAGTCCCGGCACTATTTACAACTACTTTGACAATAAGGATGAGTTGTTGCATGCGGTGCACGAACAAGGCTTTGAGGAGTTATTTGCCCTCCTCAATGCGACCATGAGCATACAAAATCCTTTAGAACGTCTGCAGCATATGGGGCAGATCTATTGGCAGTTTGCGATGGAAAATCCCGATGATTACGATTTGATGTTTTTGGTGCGCGCGCCAATGCATGCCGAAGAAAACCTAGATAGTTGGGACTGCGGTTTTATGACTTTTGATGTGTTGCATCAGACTGTTTTGGACCTACAAGCGAGTGGCCGTATGAAAGATCATGATGCCCATGCACTGACCTTTGTGATTTGGTCAGCGGTACACGGTATGGTATCTCTCGTCATTCGTGAACGCTTGAAAATGTACCCAGAGGAGATGCAAGCCCAAATTGGTCAAGCGGGATTGGCTTCTCTGCTTTCGATGATTCAAGCCTACGATAACTAAAAAAATTTTGCCCAGTGTTTGAACACTGTTCAGAAAAAACATAATGATCATTCAATAAACGATATTCAGAAAAAATCATATAATAAAAAATGCATTTATCACGAAACTATCATTATCGGCCTCGCCGAACGCATTTCTCAGCAGAGGAGGCTTCAGCTTGTGCTATCGGGAGTTTGCCGGAGCGTGCTTCGCAAAACGCTAAGCTCCGTCAGCTACTGATTGGTATCAGCATTTTGGTCCTTTTGCTAGGCAATTTGGGCCTACTCAAGGCACAGAGTCCTCTCGCGCAATACATCAATGCAGGGATTGAAAGCAATCTCAGCTTGCAACAAAAAAGTCTTTCGGTCGAAAAAAGTCGACAAGCCTTGCGCGAAGCCAAGGGATTATTTATGCCTCAGGTATCCTTTCAGGCTAGTTATTCTCTGGCCGGTGGTGGTCGTGCCTTGGAGTTTCCAATCGGTGATCTGCTCAATCCAGTCTATGCAACCCTCAACCAGTTGACAGGCAGCGAGCAATTTCCTACCAATCTCGAAAATGTCAATGAGCAGTTTGCGCCTAACAATTTTCAAGAGACCAAACTGAGAGTGGTGCAGCCACTTTTTAACAGCGACATCTACTTCAACTATCAAGCAAAGCAACATTTGATTGGGGTTGAAAACGCCAATATGAAAGCTTATGAGCAGGAACTGGTCAAAGAAATCAAGACAGCTTATTACGGCTTTTTGCAAACCAATGCGGTCTTACAGATCTATGATGAAACCGAAGGGCTGCTCAAAGAAATATTGCGGGTCAATCAGCGCCTAGTTGAAAATGATAAAGCGACTCGTGATGCCATTTATCGCGCTGAGTATGAGCTGAGTAAGTTGGCCCAAGAAGTCGCCTCCGCCGAACGCCAAAAACAAACGGCCCAAGCCTACCTTAACTTTTTACTCAATCGTCCGCTGGATACTCGATTAGAAGTGGATAGCCTGCTCCAACCCGAATCAGAATTTCTCGCCCTCGCTGAACTCGAAAATGGCGCCTTGCGCCGCAGAGCCGAAATAGAGCAAATTGATATGGCCCAGGCGGCTAATCTTGAGGCCGTGGCCCTGCAAAAATATTCTCTCCTGCCTCAACTAAATCTCGTAGCAGATGTGGGCTTCCAAGGATTTGGCTATAATCTCAGCGAGCAGGAATATTGGCTGGCTTTGGTTTCCCTCAATTGGGATTTGTTTCAAGGCTTCCAGCGCCAGGCGCGTCAGCAACAAGCGCAGATCGATCAGCAAATGCTAGGCCTCCAACGTCAGCAAATCGAGCAGCAAATCCAGCTTCAGGTACGTGAAGCCTTCTTTCAAATGCAAGCTTCTCAAAAAGCAGTGGCTGCAGCACAATCTGGCCTCAAAAGTGCGAGGCAAGCCTTTCGCATCACCCAAAAAAAATACGCCCAAGATCAGGCCTCACTTTTGGCCTTGCTCGATACCCGCACCCAGTTTACTACCGCTCAACTGAGTTTGACGATTGCCACTTATGATTGGCTCGCTAAGTTGGCTGAGTTGGAGTATGCTACGGGGGGGGATTTTTAACCACCCCCAGCCCCTCCTTGAAAAGGAGGAGAGAGCGATATCTTTAGGTAGGAAGTACAAAAAAATCCTTCGCAAATACCCTAATATTCCCCTCCTAGTGTAGGGGCAGCAAACAAAAAATCTTCACATAAAACTCTCATTTTCCCCTCCTAACATAGGAGGGGGCAGGGGAGGTCTAAATCTTCAAATCCCGAAAAATGAAAAATATACCCTTACTATTTCTGCTAGCGCTCATCCTAGCCTGCGGAAAACCCCAACCCCAAGCAAGTGTCAAAACAGAAGAAGCCATCGTCGTAAGCACTGCCAAAGTAACCAGTAGTCTTAAAGCCGATGCAGTGGTGGGAACCGGTCGCCTTGCGGCTCAAGAAGAGGTGCGCCTCTCTTTCAAAATTGGCGGTATCATCAAAAATATCTACACCGAAGCGGGGCGTAGTGTGCGCAAAGGCCAAGTATTGGCTAGACTGGATGCCACTGAGATCGATGCGCAAGTATTTCAATCTCAGGAGGCTCTCCGCAAAGCGGAACGCGACCTCGCAAGAGTGCAAAGCCTATATGCCGACTCAGTGACTACACTCGAAAATGTCCAAGACTTAAACACCGCCAAAGCAGTGGCTGAAGCCAATCTCAAAATCGCACGTTTCAACCAGCAGCATGCCGTGATCTATGCCCCTACTAGTGGCAAGGTGTTGAAGCGTTTTGCGGAGCAAGGAGAACTCGTAGGTGCCGGAAGTCCTATCCTTTTTATTGCGTCTACCCAAGGTACTCAGGTCGTAAAAGTGGGCTTAGCGGATAGAGATATAGTGCGACTCAAAAAAGGCGATCAAGCCGAAGCTGTTTTTGATGTATGGCCCGATCAGGTGTTCCCGGCAAGACTAAGCGAAATCGCCGCTGGTGCTGATCCTATGAGTGGCACCTATGAGGTCGAACTTTCCCTGAGCAAAGTGCCTGATGCCTTAAAAAATGGTTTTGTCGCCAGTGTTTCTATCTTTCCATCGGAGCAGGAAGAAATGCGTCAAATCCCACTAGGCGCCTTGGTGGAAGCGGGCCCAGAGTATGCTGCTTTTTATATCCCGACCCAAGATGGCAAGCGTGTGAAATTACACACGATCAAGCACTATGAGATTCATGATGAGTGGCTTAGCGTCTCCGCTAGCGAGTGGGGCGAGCCTACTGAAGTCGTTACCAGAGGTGCCAAATACCTCCGACCTGAGCAGGCGATTACGATTGCCACTCCTCAGCCAATCCAAGCCGCAGACGCATTAACTACCAATAACTAATCCTCAAATGCGACTCCCCAAAATAGCAATCGAAAATTATCAGTTCGTCGTAGTGCTGATCTTCATGATCCTAAGCACAGGGCTGATCTCCTTTTTCAATATGCCCCGCTCTGAGGACCCGCAACTCAAATTTCCCGGCTATACTGTCTTGACCGTTTATCCAGGCACCAGCCCTAAGGATATGGAAGAGTTGATCGTGGATCCCCTCGAAAACGCCATCAAAGAAGTCGAAGATATCACGGATGTGAATACCCGCATCGAAGACGGTGTCGCGGTGATTCAGATCGACGCTGAGTTTGATGTCGATGTGGACGATAAATATGATGAGATCGTCGCGCAGGTGAGCTCAGTCGAGCAGGAACTGCCAGCAGGAATTTTGGCGCTGGAAGTAACTAAAATCAGCCCACAGGAGGTGAAGATTTTACAATTAGCTTTTGTCTCTCCTAGGGCGAGCTATAGTGAGCTACAACGTCAGGCCGAAAAGCTAGAAGATAGATTCGATCAGGTACAAGGCGTAAGAGATGTAGAGATTGAGGCCTATCCCGAGCAAGAAGTCAGAATCGCCCTTGATCTACAAAAAATGGCGCAATTAGGGATCCCAATCAAGCAGGTGATGGGCACCTTACAGGCCAATCACAACAATATCCCTGCTGGAGAGCTTGATGCGGGTGATTATAGTTTTGCCATCAAAACCTCTGGCGGTTATGAGGCTCCGCGCCAGCTTTCCAATACCGTGATCGGCGGTGGTCAAGGCAATATCATCCATCTTCGGGATGTCGCAAGGGTGTATATGGCCTATCAAGACGAACAGTATTTGGGGCGCTACCAGGGGGATAAGGCCGTTTTTCTCTCGATTACGCAAAAAGCAGGCGAAAATATCCTACAGGTCAATGAGCGAGTAATGGCCACAGTAGCAGCTTTTAAGGAGGAACTGCCAGCCCATATAAATATGGAAACGGTTTTTGCCCAAGCGCCTGCGGTAGAGTCCCGTATCAATGATTTTTTTGGCAATCTTTTGCAGGGAATCGCCCTCGTTGGGCTGGTAATCTTCCTATTTCTGGGCTTTCGCAATGCCTTGATTGTCAGTACGGTGATCCCGACTTCTATCATCGCAGCGATTTATATGCTTGATTTGAGCGGCTTTGCTTTGCAGCAAATATCAATTGCGGGTTTGGTGATCGCCTTAGGCCTTTTGGTGGACAACGGCATCGTCGTCATCGAAAATATCAACCGCTATCTCAGTGAGGGGGCAGGTCTCAAAGAAGCAGCTATCAAGGGCACTTCAGAAGTCGGCTGGGCCTTGGTCAGCGCCACGGCAACGACCGTCTTGTCCTTTTTCCCGATGACTCAATTAGGCGGTGGCACGGGGGAGTTTATCCAGTCATTGCCCTTGATTGTGATCTTTAGTTTGCTGGCGTCCCTCGTTTTGGCACTAGGTTTTACGCCCTTATTGGCGAGTAAGTGGCTCAAGCCGGCTTCGCCGAACGCTTCTCTCACTCGCATAGAAAAAGGAATGAAAAGCCTCATCGAAAAGGGCTATCGTCCTGCTTTGCAGTTTTCTTTGCGCCGCCCTTGGTTGGTCTTAGCCTTGGCACTCGGCTCATTGGTGGGCAGTGGTGCTTTGTTTCCGTTGGTGGGAGTGAGCTTTTTTCCAGCAGCAGATAAGCCTATCGTGATGGTAGATATCTTTACTACGCAGGGCTCAAATTTAGAGACTACCGATGAAGCGGCCCACTGGGTAGAAAGTATGCTCGACACGATGCCATTAGTGGCTGACTATACCACCAATGTGGGGCACGGCAATCCTCGTATCTATTACAATGTGATTCCCGAGCGTTACAATTTGCGCCACGCGCAACTCTTAGTCAATCTCAATGAATGGGATCGTAAAAAGATGAATGCTTTTCTCGCGGAGCTACGCCAAGCCTTTAAAGCCTATCCGGGAGCACGAATCACTGTAGACGAGTTTAAAAACGGACCTCCCTACGCCGCTCCAATAGAGATCAAAATCTTGGGACCCGAAACCAAGGTGCTGACGGATTTAGCCGCTGAGCTAGAAGATGTCATCGCGCTTAATCCCGGTACCGATAATGTAGATAACCCACTTCGGATCCCTAAGACAGACCTCAAAGTGGCCGTAAATCGCGACAAGGCAGGTATGCTCGGAGTACAATTGGCAGATATCGATTTGGCTGTGCGTACGGCTTTGACGGGCACCAAGATCGGTACCATGTCCCAAGAAAATGGAGAAGAGTACGATATGGTATTGCGGATGCCTGTAGCCAAAGGCAAGGAAATTTCGGCCTTTGATCGGGTCTATGTGCCTGCGGTAACTGGTGCTCAAGTGCCGCTGCGTCAATTGGCGAGCCTACACTTCGAGCCGGGCCCGGCCAAGATGAATCATTACAACTTTCAGCGTACCGCAGTAGTGACCGCCGATGTGGTAGAAGGATTCAATACTACGGAGGTTACGCTAGCGCTGATCGAAGCCTTAGCAGAGATTGAATTGCCCAAGGGCTATTCCTTTTACATCGGGGGTGAGTATGAAACCCAGCAAGACTCTTTTGGAGATTTGGGGCAGATGTTGATTGTGGCTTTGTTGGGGATATTTGCAGTATTGATTTTGCAGTTTCGCTCCTTTATGCAGCCTTTTATCGTTTTTTCGGCGATTCCCTTGGCCTTTGGCGGCTCGATCCTCGCGCTCTTTTTGTCAGGTTATAGTTTCTCCTTTATGGCTTTTGTGGGCTTTACTTCGCTGGTCGGGATCGTAGTCAATACTTCGATCATTTTGGTCGACTATACCAACCAATTACGCAGACAAGGCATGGCGTTGCGCGAAGCGATCCAAAAAGCAAGTGAGACGAGATTTACGCCTATTTTGCTGACCACGCTGACCACCATATTTGGCTTGCTGCCTTTGACCTTGACCAACAGTGCCTTATGGTCTCCACTCGGCTGGACGATCATCGGGGGGATGATTTCTTCGACGGTCTTAAGCCTGTTGATGGTACCGGTCTTGTATCAATGGTTGTCGCCTAAGTTGGCGTAGCTGTTATTTGCGATTTGGTTGTAGCTGTGGTTTGCAATTTGGTTGTAGCTGTGGTTTGCAATTTGTTGTAGCTGTGGTTTGCGAACCACAGCTACAGTAAATTGCGGCATGAATATCGACAAAATCATCTATTGGATCTCGACGGGTTTACTCACGATTATCATGTTGTTTTCGGCGAGTATGTATTTTTTCAATCATGACGCTATGGCGGGCATATTTGAAAGTCTGGGTTACCCGACCTATTTGGTTTATCCTTTAGCAACATTAAAACTACTAGGCCTAGTGGCCGTGTGGACACGTAAGTCAAAGCGCCTTAAGGAATGGGCCTACGCAGGTTTTATCATTGATACTACTTTGGCCTTGGCGGCGCATTTGGTAGTAGGGGACGGAGGATGGTTGTTTGCCGCCCTTGCCTTGCCAGCGGCGATCGTGTCTGCGATCTTCGAACAAAGAGCATGGAATATTTCCTAAGCATTTTATTGATAGTGAGCACGGCTTTTATGCCGAATGAGGGAAGCGTTCCGCGCAGCGGCCCTCAAAAAACAAAAATTGATCTCATCGAAGTCGGAGGGAGTAATGTGTACCTCCTGCGGGGAACGAAAAATATCCTGATCGACGCTGGTACGCCTAAAGGCACCGCCAAAATCGAAAAGGGCTTAGCAAAACTGGGTTTGACGCCTCATGATCTGGCGCTGATCGTTTTGACACATGGGCATGCAGATCATGGCGGTGGGACGGCCTATTTTCAAGAAAAGTATCAGATTCCAGTTTTGGGGGGAGCAGGAGATGCAGAGATGATGGCGCGGGGCACGAATGGAGCGTTTGAGGTGCAGAGCTTTATGGGGCGAGTGCTTGAAAATTTTGTCAACTATCCTTTTCCTCCTTATGAAGCCGATCATTGGTTAGCCTCCGGCGAAGGCTGGGATCTTGCCCCTTATGGCATTGCTGGTGAGGTAGTCGCGCTGCCGGGACATACGCCGGGTTCTTTGGCGATCAAATTGGAGAGTGGAGAAATCTTTGTGGGAGATTTGCTGAGAGGGAGTATGTTAGCCGAAAAGCAGGTGCGGCTTCACTTTTTTCATGATGATAGGCCGCAGGTGGATCGACAAATTAACGCCTTGCTTGCAGAAGGTTTTGAGACATTTTATCTGGGACATTGGGGCCCTTTAAGTGCGGAGGAGATCGAAAAAGACTACCCTTGGCAAGAAAAATAGCGAGGTGTGTAACTTTGTTCTGAACTTTCAGTATATAATGAAAGATAGTATGTCTTATCATTTAACACTACTGAAATGTCTTATACCCTCCTCACCTATCTGATCTATCTTGCTTTGGCATTTGTCTTGACCTTTTTGGTAGGTCGCAGCCTCTTTCGCAACGGGAGACCCTTTTTGGTGGACATTTTTAATGGCGATACCAAATTGGCGGATAGTATCAACCGCTTACTGCTGACGGGCTTTTATCTGCTCAATGTAGGATACGTTTCGCTCAGCATGTACAGCAGCCAAAATATCCGTACAGTAGAGCATATGGTGGAGAAGTTGAGTTATAAGCTTGGGCTATTGTTTGTGATACTGGGGATCGTCCATATTATCAACTTGATCGTGCTGTATAAAACGCGCAAGCGAAATAGTCATAAAGCGCCTAAGACTCAGAGTTTGAAATTGGAAATTTGATTATAGCGCCGAGATAATGTCTTGGCGTTTTTTTATGCTTAATTTCAAATCAAATGCAGTACAAAAAATACCTCGGAATCCTATTGGGAGGAGTCTATGGCCTCGCCTACCGCATGCTCTGCGGGCAAGACTTTTTTGATCAGGTTTATGACTACTATAACATCTACTCGATCTCATTTATCTGGGTAATGCCGATCGTGATCAGTATGATCCCCATGCTGGTCGCGAGAGAAGAAATCTTGAAATCTCGATGGAAGCAATTTCTCTATCCAGTGATGAGCGTTTTATTATTTTTCCTTTTGGCGCTCTCCAGTGGTGTCGAAGATTGGTTGTGTATCCTGATTATCGTTTTTCCTTTCTTGCTATCAGCAGGCGTTGTAGGCTTGAGCTTAGGACATTATTTGAAGAAAAAAGAAGGCAAAGGGCTCTATGCGATGATTTTACTCCCATTGTTGCTCAATCCTTTGGAAAACCAATTTGAGGATAACGTCGAGCATTTTCAGGTGCAAAATTCTATTGTAATAGAAGCTTCTCAAGCCAAAGTATGGCAAAATTTAAAAGAAGTGCCTGAAATACAGGAAAGTGAGTATGAAAGCGGAATCTTGAATTTTTTAGGAGTACCACGCCCCATCAAGTCTGAGTTGATCATGATGGATGGGGTAGAATATCGTGTCGGTTATTTTAGTGATGAGTTAAGGTTGTTTGAGACAGTAGCGGCAGAAGATAGCCTTGAGACGCTGCGCTTTGAGGTCCATATTGATAAATCGACCTTAAGAGATCTCCCGACAGATCAACATCTCCTCCAAAGCGATTACTTTCAGTTTGAGGATATATCTTATCGACTAGAAGCCTTAGATGCTGGACACACAAAATTGACGCTTGATTGTCAATACAAAGTGAAATCAAAAATGAATGCTTACGCAAGCTTTTGGGCTAATATTGTACTTGCCGATTTTGAAAAGCGTTTATTAGCGGCTTTGAAAGTCAAACTAGAAAAGTAGGGGGAAGAGGGAGGCTAGAGCGACCAATTCAATAGCCTCAAACTATCATCATAAAGTTATTCTTTGTTTTATTCTTGTTGCCTTAGAGTATTCTCTTCTCTGATCCGTCTACTTTAGTACCGAGACAAAAGTATCCCGGTCCCGATGATCGGGATCGGGAGTAGTAAGTACGAATAAAAGTAGTCCTGAGGACTCAAAAGGGGCCATTTATAAAAGTCTTTGTACTGAACACTCTTGTCTTACTACTTAAATCATTAGCGGCATCTCCCACCCGCTCGGTTTTCACTATCCCCATTATTTTACTAGGTTGTTTAAAAATTAAACTGGATTGGCGCCCCCAGAATGCCGAGAGAAAGATTGCGGGCTGCTCAAACCGAAAATTCGAGCTTATGTATACCAAAAAAACTTATCGAGCCGTGGACATGGCCGTCTGGACTCGATATGAAACCTTACTATTTTTAGGATTGGGCGCACTTTGGGTGGCGCTCTATTATTTTTTAGAGCTTGAATGGCTCAAGATTCCTTGGACTCCTTTGGCTTTGATTGGTACGGCCGTTGCCTTTGTGATCGGTTTTCAAAACAATGCAGCTTACGGTCGGATATGGGAAGCTCGTAAAATCTGGGGTGGGATCGTCAATACTTCGCGGACTTTTGGGATGTTTGTCCAGGATATGTTGACCAATGAGCATGCGCAAATTCCTCTCTCCCCCGCTGAACTCAAAGCCGAAGTCAAAACCCTGACCTATCGTCATATCGCTTGGATGACTGCGCTTCGCCACGCGATGCGAGCGAGTAAGCCCTGGGAAACCTACTCTGACAATCGGGCCAATACGGGCTGGGATTTCAAACCGCCTGAAATGACAGCTGAACTGAAAGATGATTTGAAGCCTTATCTCTCGCCCGAAGATCTAGAAAAGGTGATGCAGCGCAACAATAAGCAGACAGCGATCTTGTATCAGCAGTCCCATCATTTGAGAAAACTCAAAGAATCCGGCGTCATTTGGGAATTCTCTTTTTTAGAGTTAGAAGGCGTTTTGGAGGAATTGTTTACCCTACAAGGCAAGAGTGAGCGGATCAAAAATTTTCCTTATCCAAGGCAGTTTGCGACGCTCAATCACTTTTTTATGTGGATTTTTGTCTTGCTATTGCCATTGGA
>JBCAWW010000019.1:0-17149 GCA_038534415.1 Bacteroidota bacterium
TTTCTAGGGGACGGAAAATTTGAATTAGATAGAAAGTAAACCAAGATTTAAGCAGAACGAACGCCCACACAGTTTTTCACATTTGTTTATGGAACCATTTATCGGTCAGATCATTATGTTCGCGGGCAATTTTGCTCCCAGAGGTTGGGCGCTATGTGATGGTCAACTACTCGCTATTTCCGAAAATTCTGCACTTTTTTCCATCCTAGGCACTACTTATGGCGGGGATGGCCGCACTACTTTTGGCCTACCTGACTTACGAGGTCGCATGCCGATGCATGCAGGTAGTGGCCCCGGACGTACGCCTAGATCCTTGGGAAGTACGGGTGGTTCTGAAACAAATACGCTTAGTGTCCCTCAACTCCCTGCCCACAACCATACGGCCCAAGCAAAGGTCCAAACCCCAGCATCCAAGGACAGCGGTACTCAACAATCACCAGCGGGAAACTACCCAGCTACGAACCAAGAGGATCTATATGCAGACTCAGCCAATACCACTATGGGAGAAGCCAAGGTCGAGGTAGAAGTAGGCAGTACCGGCGCCAATCAGCCCATCAATAATGTACCGCCTTTTCAGTGCGTCAATTATATTATTGCGTTACAGGGAGTATATCCTTCACGCTCTTAGGTGAGTTTTACTGCTTCGCAGAACGCTTATTTCTAGGGCTCTGCATGCCTGCGCCCGCCTACTGATATTCATTGCGAGTCCTCTTGCCGGTGAGTCCTCACAGCTATTACTCGTCCTGTTGATTTTCGCAAGGCTGCCGAAGAAATCTCCGCTTCGCCAAAACGATTAAGCCGCAGAACTCATTAGCCCCAAACGCCCATTTTTTCTGGATTTTTATAAGGAGTGTTTCGCCTTCGGCGAACGCTCCTTTTTTGCAGGATGCCCTTACGATTTATAACAGCTTTTTCCTAAATTTGAGCAGCACAATCGATTACTGGGTAGCTAGTATTAGGTATTTAGACCCCAAAACAAGTCTTAATACTCTCTACTTACTACTAAATACTGTAAAACCATGATCGCACTTATTTTTAGAATTGCCTTTTTTGCACTAATCGGCTACGGCATTTACCGCATTATCAATTGGCTGGGTCAGGAAGTCTTCTCCGATTCCAAACGCTGCCCTCGCTGCGAAGGCAAAGGCTGGTGGCAAAACACTCGTTCACGCGATAAGTGTGAGTGGTGCAAGGGAAGTGGCAGAATTCCGAAAAATTATCCAGTATAGAGATAAAGATCAATCCTCTGGATTAGGGGCGGTAGCAGGGCCTACCTTGGCCGTTTTCACCCACACCTCAGCATAACTACCATTTGCATATTGCTCTGCGAGTGAACCGCCATAGGTTTCTGAACCAGTACTCCATATCATATTTGTTTTGGGCTTCTTCCCATTGGTTTGATTATAAGCCCCCAACTTGAAAAATTGTAGCTCTCCTGCGTAGGCCTGAGGCTTTTCGGTCCCATCACGCCCAATTGGCACAAATAAATCCACGATTTGTTGTGGGATATCAGCAGCAGTACTGAAGTCAGATTCAAGTAAGTTTTTGGTAAAGGTTTTGGTGGGATGCCCTTCGCTGGAAAAACTAAGGTACATGATGCCTTCATAGACATTTATTTCATAGCTTAGCTCTTCACCGAGAGCAATACCATCTATGGGTTCTTCAGGATATGAGTTTACATCAGAACCGACAACAGACATATCGTAGCCCCACACAGCGGTTGAATAATCCCATCTTTTGCCATTATCGCCTTCGGTATTGATTTCATAATTCCAAAAGACAGATCCTTTGCTATGGCCGGGAAACTTTTTGTAAAAGATTTTTAGCGGCTCATTTGCATGCCCCTCAGAGCTATGAATTTGCCCAATGACCACCGAATAAGAGGCGGCGACTCTGGCATCGCCAGAGGTAGATACGTGCATTACTTTGAGGCTGCCATTCATTTTGCCCCCAGTGGTAGGCGTCCAATCAGCCTTATGCCTTAATTCTGATCTTGTATTGCTCGAGTTGGGGGTAGTGCCGCCTGAGTTGGGCGTTTTGAAAACCACCCAATCCATACCCTCATGCTTGCAATAAAAGTAGTCCTTATGAGCAAAGTCGGTTAAGTCCATTATGTTTTCCCCATCCCCTAAGGTGATACTCCATTGGTCCAGACTTGGGATACATGCACTAGGGTATTTGTCCGTTTGCTCCGCAGCTTGGCTTGCTGTGGCACTATCATCGGCCTCATTTGCGGCCTTTTTTTCAGTAGCACGCGCACAGCTATAAAACGAAAATGAGAGACTGATCACTAGACTAGCGAAAAAGAAAAGGGAAGGACTTAAGCGATTTGACATACTAGAGGGATTGAAATTTTATATGCGCTGCATTATAAGAGAATTTTATTAGAAATTTTTGAGTATGTGGCTTAGGATACTCCTAGTTCACCTTGGAGCCAAACATTTACCCCCATAAACCAAAAAAAGTCCCGATCAATCCTGATCGAGACTCTGGTACCCAGGGGGGGATTCGAACCCCCACACCACTAAAGGCACTACCCCCTCAAGATAGCGTGTCTACCAATTCCACCACCTGGGCGTGGTACAACAAAATCTTCTTTTCTAAACGGATGAAGAAGGTATAGAGGGGCTTCTCCATCGAAGATTTTGACTTGAGAAAAAGAACCCCGACAGTTGCCTGTCAGGGCTTTGTGATTCGTCAGAGGCTCGAACTCTGGACCCTCTCATTAAAAGTGAGATGCTCTACCAACTGAGCTAACGAATCATCCTTTTGCAAATACCTTCTAGGCGATTGCGAGTGCAAAGATAAAGCCCAAAGGGGTAATGTCAAATAATTAACGATTTTTTTTATACTTGGTTCGAAAGTTTTTTACTAGCCTTTCAAACGGAAGGTAATTTTTACTGTTACCCACTGCGCCGAACCACCACTGACGGCCGTAAAGCGCCACTTCTTAATTGCCGCAATCCCCGCTGCTTTCAAAGCAGTTTTGGTCGTCGGGCCAGTAGTAGTTGCATAAGAGACCGTACCATTAGGCTCGATGCGAAACTTAAATTCCAAGATCCCTTCCTGCTGAGCCGTATAAACCGGATCACCAAGCTTAAGTACCCCACGGCCTTTCAGACCGCCGGAGCCATCGCCAAAGGCATAAAGCCCATTAGGATCAAGCGTCTTGACGTCTGGTGTCCCCGCATTGCCAGTACCACTATCTTCATTGCCATGATTTGAGCCACTAGTCGAAGAACTCGGATTAGTGGTCGGCTTGGTGGTGCTTGGCTGAGTGGTCGAACTAGACGAATTATTATTGGTCGTAGGCTTAGTCGTTGGTTTAGGCGTAGTCGTCGCCGGCGTAGTCGGCTGAGGATCAGGCTTGGTTACTTCTGGCTCTGGCGCCTTCACTTCTTGAGGCTCCGAGCTAGTTACCTGAGGCGTTGGCGTTGGAGCCGTCTCTGCCGGCGGAGCAGGGTCGGGCTGAGCGGCTTCAGGCTGTGGCTCTGGCTGCTCTACCGTCTCTTGCACTTCTTGAGGCTGCTCTACCGGATCAGGTACCGGAGGCTGGAAGTTATTGACCTGACGACTACCTGGCTTATAATTACCAAAGTCAATCGAGCCTAACACTTCATATTCCTCTACTCCTGGAGGCGGCAAATCGTCTCGGACTAGATCGTAAAGCAATACGCCAAAGCTCCCTACAAAGAGAAATAAAAGGGTCAACAATGCCGCTCTACGCGCATATTTGCGCTCCTGGGCTTCGACCTGTTCGTATAATTCGTAAGATATCATTGTCTTCTTTATTCAGTCATAAGACTGCTTATAGGAGAGGATTCCATATAAGGACTCCATAATTACGCAAAAATTGCACCTCTTTACAAAACGTAAAAAATTATGAGATGTTAGAATATACTGGATTCGCTGGACAATGACTGCCTTTGTGCCCTATGGACCTTCCTTTCGTAGCAGGCTGAGAAGAGAGGCATTGCTTTCCGCTGCGCGGAACGTTTATTTTCCACGAGCGCAGCGAGAAGAAATCCAGCATCCCCAGAATGAAACAGCCAAGAGCTTATCCAGGATCTTGTGAGAAGGCGTTCCGCGAAAAGCGATTACTTTCACTCACAAGGCTTCTCCTTCACATAATAAGACTTATAGTTCGGCGAAGCCATATCCATACAACCCTCCAAATCCAACAAACGAATATTGCGAAAATCAATGCTATGACTCTCGGCTTGTAAAGCGATATAGCCACTACTGATCGACTCCCCAAACTTTGCCGCCCAATCTGCGCCATTAGGTACGCCAAACTGCTCCCAACTATTATTGCTGCTGACAAATACGCTGTCAAGCATGGGCTTCCAATAAGACAGCACCGTATCGCCTTCCATGATGTGATAAACCGCCTCATCGCCCAAAACCACCGCCTCTACGGCTACCCATTGATCACCATCGTAGGTGTTAGAATTGGAACTAATACAATGATCGCGATTGAGGGTATCACCCATCATCACCATGGTACCAGGCGTACAAAGGTTGGAGGTATTGCGCTCTCCTTCTCCAAGGCCGCCTAATAACTGTATCTCGATTGAAATCGGAAAATCCTGTTCCGGGCCTTGTTCCGCCGCCGATTGGGAATGCAGCATGATGCCACTATTGCGATTATTCCAGACCGCTCCACCAGGCGTTTGCTCCCCTTGAAACCGATACTCAAACTGCAGGCGATAATAGCTAAAAGGCTTTTCGTAGTACATATGCCCATAATTGGTCCCAAAACTATCATAGTCCGCATAACTAATCCGGATCATACTGTCCTCCACCAAAAAGGTATTGAGATAATTATCATTGAGCGGGTGGCCCGATATTTTGATATCCCAGCCACTTAGGTCCTTTCCATTAAACAAATCCAGCCATTCTTCCTTATCCGGATCATTGGCAGGAGTAAGAGGACCACAGCCCCAAAAGCAGGTCAGCAAAAGAGCAAGCAAAAACGGTCGCATAGTATCAGTATTTACTCGAATGTATGGATTTTTGGCTTTATATTGATATTAGGCTCTTACGTAATATGTGTAAGTCCTCCCGCTACTCCCTCCAAAGGGCTGGGGAGGAAAGCATTATAAGATGGATTACTTCTATGCGCTACTACCTACTCCTCATACTGCCCTTCTTCTGGGCCTGCGGCAATACGACCGATCCAGCGATAGCCGATCAATTACCCGAAATCGTAGATTTCAACTTTCACATCCGTCCCCTTTTGTCGGATCGTTGTTATGCTTGCCACGGCCCTGATGCTGGAGCGCGAGAGGCGGGTCTGAGGTTGGATACTGAAGCAGGCGCCTTTGCCGTCCTGACCGAAAATCCCGGCCATTATGCCTTGGTAGGAGGCAAACTAGATCAAAGCGAAGTTTATCACCGCATCTATCATAAGGATCCAGAGCTACTCATGCCGCCGCCAGAGTCCAATCTCGTATTGACGGAGGTAGAAAAGGCACTGATCTCTCGCTGGATCGAGCAAGGAGCCAAATGGAAAGATCACTGGGCATTCATACCGCCTCAGGCCAATGAGAGTAGCGTTCCGCGCAGCGATGCACACCCCATAGATGCCTTTGTCTCCCAAAGCCTCCAAAAACGCAAGCTAAAACTGAGTCCAGAGGCTAGTAAAGCAGTCCTGATTCGGCGACTGAGCTTGGATCTCACGGGTTTGCCGCCTAGTGTGGCGGAGCTAGACGCATTTGTAGCCGATTCCAGTCCTGAGGCTTATGAGCGAGTAGTTGATCGTTTGTTGGGGGATGACGCCTTTGGCGAACGCTTAGCCGCAGAATGGCTAGATTTGGCCCGCTATGCCGATTCACATGGTTTTCAGGACGATGGCATGCGCAATATGTGGCCTTGGCGCGATTGGGTGATCCAGGCTTTCAATAAAAACCTCCCCTACGACCAATTTGTCAGCTGGCAGCTAGCAGGCGACCTACTCCCCAAGCCTAGCCAAGAACAATTACTCGCCACCGGCTTTAACCGCAATCATATGCAGAGCCAAGAGGGTGGCATCGTAGAAGCCGAATTTCGTACCGAATATACCGCCGATCGGGTCCAGACGTTTAGCAAAGCTTTCTTGGGCTTGACCATGGAATGCGCCCGCTGCCACGACCACAAATACGATCCCCTCTCCCAAAAAGAATACTATCAGCTCTTCGCCTTTTTCAACAATGTCAATGAATACGGGCAAATTCCCTATTCAGGAGAGGCCAGCCCCACGATTATCCTGACAGATGACGAGATAGACCAGAAGCGGGCCTTTTTGTGGGGGCAGATCGACTCCGTCGAACACCTCCTCGATCCCCAGCGCGCCGAATACCAAAACGCCTTTGCTAGCTGGCAAAAGGAGCATAAGCTCCTACTCAAAGAGCGAAATTTAATTGAGCATTTTCCCTTAGACAAGATTAGCAGCGATAGCAAAACGCCTAGCAAATTACATCGAGGCGAAAAGGGAAGTATTCGTACCTACGCGGCCAATACCCCACCCAAAATAGTTGCGGGAAAAGTAGGCAAGGCCTTCCAGATGATGGGAGATAACTATGTGGACTTTGGCAATAAGCGTGTATTTTTTGAGCGCAATCAGCCCTTTAGTGTCAGCCTTTGGTTCAAAGTTCTCGCCGACTCGGTCGAAGGTCCTATTTTTGGGCGCTCAGGCGGCTTGATGGATGGCAATCGCGGCTATGACTGTATGCTAAGGGCAGATCGTACGCTCACGGCGAGTCTCAATCATGTCTGGCCCGACAATGCAATCGAAATTGAGACCACCGCAGCTCTACCGCTAGACGAATGGGTATTGTTGACCTTTACCTACGATGGTTCGAGTCGGGCAGAGGGTTTACGCTTATACGCGAACGATCAGCTCCTACCTTCTCACATCCTCAACAATCATCTCGAGCAGAGTATCAAATATCCGCCAGGAAGAGGCAATTGGTATGGGGATACAGGACTTTGGTTAGGCCGGCGTTTTGAGTCGAGCATTGATCAGGTCGCCTTCGACGAACTCAAAGTCTATGACGCCTGTCTCACCCCACTCGAAGTCGCTTGGCAGGCCTCACAAATGGATGAATCACAAATTCAGTCCTCCACTAATTCAGCCCCTCAACAATTTGCCTACTATCTCGCCACGGCAAACGATACTTTTCGCTTACGGCAGAACCGCCTAGCACAAATCAGAGGCGAAGAAAACGAACTCATCTCACAGGTTCCGGAAATGATGATCATGCGCGATCGCCCTGCAGACAGACCCCGAGCTACCTTTATGCTCAATCGCGGTGCTTATGACCAACCCATAGGCGAAGCAGTCTCTGTCGGCACGCCGGCTTATGTCCTGCCTTGGTCTGACCAATATCCTCAAAACCGCCTCGGCCTCGCCCAATGGCTCTTTGATGATCAAAATCCGCTCACCGCCCGGGTTGCCGTCAATCGCTATTGGCAGATGCTATTTGGCCGTGGCTTAGTAGCTTCGAGCGATGATTTTGGCAATCAAGGCGATCTCCCGAGTCATCCAGACTTACTCGATTGGCTAGCCAATGAGTTTCGCCACAATGGCTGGGATACCAAAGCCTTGCTCAAGACCATCGTGATGTCGCAAACCTACCGTCAAACCTCCTTCGTCTATCCGGAGCTATATGAGCGCGATCCCGACAATGTTTGGCTGGCGCGAGGACCGTCTTTCCGCCTGAGTGCCGAGATGGTACGTGATCAGGCATTGGCAGCAAGTGGTTTGTTGGTAGACAGTATTGGAGGGCCGAGCGTTTATCCATATCAACCAGCAGGGCTTTGGGCTCAGCTTGCAACCCGCAATGCAACTAAATACGTTCCGCAAAGCGGAGACTCTCTTTATCGTCGTGGGCTATACACTATTTGGAAACGCACGACACCGCCGCCTTCTATGATCAATTTTGATGCTTCTGAGCGCAACTTCTGCACGGTCAAGCGTCAACGCACCAGTACGCCTTTGCAAGCCTTGGTGCTACTCAACGACCCGCAATATGTGGAAGCCTCTAGGCAGTTAGCCGCTCGCATGATGCGAGAAGGGGGCACAGATATCGCTATGCAGCTTGATTATGGTTTCAAACTCATGACCGGACGTAGCACTCGCAAGGATGAGTTGAGCATATTGCAAACACTTTGGAACGAGCAAATGGCTTTTTACAAAGCCAAACCTCTCTTAGCAGACTCACTGATCCAAATCGGCGAATCACCTAAGGATACGCTTTATCCTCCGGCCATGCTCGCGGCGACAACGATAGTTGCGAGTACGATTATGAATAGTGATGCGGCGATCATTAGACGCTAGCATGAACTCAAGCACCTCATTTCGGCTTATACTCCTTCTTGATAAGGAGGGGAAAGGGGAGCTTTAATCATTTTGTCTGAACGCTTTCTTTGTCAATTTCTTTCGACTCTTCAATACTATGGACTGCCATCAATACAATCCAAACTATAGCCGGCGAGATTTCCTGAGCAAGACCAGCATGGGAATCGGCGCGCTCAGTCTTGCCTCATTGCTCACGCCCAACTTGCTCAAAGGCAATCCGATGACAGGTCCGGGTAAAAAAGGAGTGCTGGGATCGCCTCATTTCTCCCCCAAGATCAAAAGGGTGATTTATCTTTTTCAAAGTGGTGGGCCTTCGCAACTGGAGTTATTTGACTATAAGCCTTTGCTGCGTGAGCGCAATGGGGAGGAACTACCAGACTCAGTCCGCAAAGGGCAGCGCTTGACGGGCATGACTGCCAATCAAAAAGCCTTCCCGATGGCAGGCTCGGTATTTGATTTTAAGCAGCATGGAGAAAGCGGCATGTGGATGAGCGAGTTGATGCCACATACCGCTAAGATTGCGGATGAGATCTGTATGATCAATTCGCTTTATACAGAGGCGATCAATCATGATCCTGCAATCACTTTTTTCCAGACTGGTTCGCAGCAGGCTGGGCGCCCTAGTATTGGCTCTTGGATCAGCTATGGATTGGGTTCTGACAATGAAAATTTGCCCAGTTTTAGCGTTTTACTTTCGAGAGCCAAGCAAGGAGGTCAGCCTTTATATTCCCGCCTTTGGGGGAACGGTTTTCTCCCTTCTTTGCATCAAGGGGTACAGTTTCGTTCGGGCAAGGATCCTGTGCTTTATCTCAACGATCCGGCGGGGATGACAAGTGCTAACCGTCGCCAAATGCTAGATCGCCTCAACGAACTCAATGCGGCCCAATACCGCGAGCTAGGCGATCCAGAGATCAGTAGTCGCATCGCGCAATATGAGATGGCCTATCGCATGCAAACCTCAGTCCCTGAGACAATGGATGTGCAAAGTGAGCCCGATTGGGTATTTGACCTTTATGGTCCTGAGGCACGTATTCCGGGCACTTTTGCCGCCAATTGTTTGTTGGCACGCCGCCTTGCGGAACGCGGAGTCAAGTTTATTCAACTCTATCATCAGGGCTGGGACCAACATGGCAATCTCCCCAACGATATCAAGCTAATGGCAAAGAGCACCGATCAACCTTCGGCGGCCTTGGTGATGGACCTCAAGCAAAGAGGCTTATTGGAAGATACGCTGGTGATTTGGGGCGGGGAGTTTGGACGCACCAATTACTCACAGGGTCGATTGACCAAAACGCATTATGGTCGTGATCATCATCCACGGAGCTTTAGTGTCTGGATGGCGGGTGGCGGGGTCAAAAAAGGCTTCACCTACGGCAAGACCGATGAGTTTGGCTACAATATCGCCGAGAATCCTGTACACGTACACGACTTTCAAGCGACATTGATGCATTTGCTAGGCGTGGATCATGAGCGTTTGACTTTTAAGCATCAGGGACGCCGTTATCGCCTTACTGATGTACATGGTAAGGTCGTGAAGGATTTGTTGGTTTAGGGAGTTGAGCGTTCCGCGCAGCGGGAAGATATGCCCCCCACTCGCGCTGCTCCTTGCCCCTCCTTGGAAAGGATGGGCGATATCGATTATAAACTTAGGATGGGAGGCCTATTTCACCCCAGAAATAAGCGTTCCGCGAGGCGGAAAACCTACTTCTCCTCTATCGTACCAAGAATAGTAACCACCTCAGATAAGGTGTTGGGGTCATATTCGATGTAAACGGCTTCTCTCAGGCTACCATTGGGATCGCCGAGGTAAAAGGTGCCAACTCCTGCGATGAGTGGCTCGGTAAAGTACAGGACGCCTAAGATTTCGTTTGGATCGCAGACATCAAATATATTTTGAGCATAGGTGGCCATGGTGGTCCCGCCTTGAAAGCGATAATTGGGAATCTCGATACTGTCGGGCAAAGGCGCCTGTATGCTAGCGCCAAAATCTTCACAATAAGTGGGGCTGCAAAAAGCGTAGTAAAAAGCGATGCTAGAGTCTCCCTTGGTTTTGAAAAACAGATTGCCTTCAAAGCCCGTAATACCGCCATCATAATCCGGCGTAAATCGGATGCTATATTTCGTTTTAAAATCTTCCTCGATCCAGTCTGGATTTTGGTTATAAAAATCACAGCCTTGATCAGGATCGGGAAAGGGTTCTGGCTCCGTGATACGACAAGCGCTCAGGGCCAAAAGGGCGAGCAGGCTACAAATGATCAAATTGGGTTTCATACTAGTATGCTTTATCACAATACGTGTTCGGGCTACTTTTTGCTGCATTTAATGAAAACCGCTGTCAGGCATCAAATCCTAACAGCGGTTGAGAAGCGTTTTGCGGAGCAGCAAAAAAACTAACAAGCCCCTACGCCCGCCCTATCTACGAGCCGAATAGTTGGGTGCTTCTTTGCTGATATGCACATCATGCGGATGGCTTTCGCGCAAGCCCGCATTGGTGATGCGTACAAATTGTTTGGTCTGCAGGGTTTCGATATTAGCGGCACCTGCGTATCCCATACCGGCTCTCAAGCCTCCTTCGAGTTGGTAAAGGACCTCAGCAACTTTGCCTTTGAAGGCAACACGGCCAACGATCCCTTCGGGAACGAGTTTTTTGATATCGTCCTCCACATCTTGAAAGTAGCGATCTTTAGAGCCTTCTTTCATGGCTTCGATCGAGCCCATACCACGATAGGTTTTGAACTTACGACCTTCATATAGCACGGTCTCACCGGGACTTTCATCTGTACCCGCAAATAGACCGCCTGCCATAATAGAACTACCACCGGCTACCAACGCCTTGACCATATCGCCAGAGTATTTGATCCCTCCATCTGCAATGATAGGCACACCAGCGGGCTGCGCCGCTTTGACGGATTCTAGCACAGCCGACAATTGTGGCACTCCGACCCCTGCAATCACACGGGTGGTACAAATACTACCGGGTCCTACCCCGACTTTGACTCCGTCAACGCCAGCATCAATGAGCGCTTGGGTGGCCGATTGAGTCGCGACATTGCCCCCAATGATCTGCATATATGGATATTTCTTGCGAATCTCCTTAACAGTATTGAGTACCCCAGCAGAGTGGCCGTGAGCCGTATCGATGGTGATCACGTCAACCCCAGCCGTTTCGAGGGCGTCGATACGATCATAAGTATTGCCGGTAACCCCGACAGCAGCGCCTACGCGCAAGCGCCCGAGGCTATCTTTGCAAGCCTTAGGGAAGGTTTGCTTTTTGATGATATCGCGATAGGTAATCAAACCTACGAGCTCACCATTTTTTCCTACTACGGGGAGTTTTTCGACTTTGTGGCGGCGAATGATTTCTTCGGCCTCCTCTAAAGTCGTACCCTCAGGAGCGGTGATCAGGTTTTCACTGGTCATGAGCTCTCTGACTTTGCGGGCATCAGGGGTTTGGAAGCGGAGGTCGCGATTGGTAAGAATCCCTACCAATTTGTTGCCATCCTCTACGATCGGGATACCGCCAATACGTTGCTCACGCATGATGCGCAAGGCATCGATCAAGGTATCGTCTACCGTCAAAGTGATTGGATCTACAATCATCCCACTTTCATGGCGCTTGACTTTGCGAACTTCTTCCGCTTGAGCATCAACCGACATGTTTTTGTGGATAATGCCGATGCCACCACTGGCCGCCATGGCAATTGCCATACGGTGCTCAGTCACGGTATCCATCGCCGCGCTCACTACAGGAAGATTCAATCGAATCTCTCGGGTCAGTAAAGTTGAAGTGTCAACGTCTCTTGGTAATACTTCTGAATGATCAGGAATTAGAAGGACGTCGTCGAAGGTAAGGCCTTCAAAGGCAAATTTATCAGACATCAGGCAAATATCGTTGTGAACATTTGCCGAGCAAAGTTAGGGCAAAAAAACCGAACTGCCTGCATTTGCAGGTAAAATTTATGTTAAGACAATGAGTCCACGGGGGTAGAGGCTTGATTTTCTGGCTGTTCGACGGTCTTGATAGAGAAGAAATAAATCAAGGCAAAAATGCCGATGAGGATGGTAAATACCGTCGTTGCACCATTGGAAAGGGCCCCCACAACATTGCCGAGCAGGGCCGAGTAGCCAAAAACCTTGAATAGTTCACGCACGATCAGGTGCGTACTCCCCATACCACCGGGAGTAGGTAATGCCCAGCCAATACCGCCAATAAAGAGCAGGAGAGTCCCCATATAAACGCCCATTTCGGCTGTCTCTGGCAAGGCCAAAAGGATCACGTAAAACATATAGATCAAATCGATCCAAATCAAAGCGGTGAGTAGCAAAAAGTACCAAGGACGCTCCAATTTCAAAACGCTTTTGGCTCCATCGATCATTTGCTGGAAGAAGTTTCTCAGTTTGGCGATGATGCCTGTTTCGTGCTTGGTGTTAAGCAACCAACGTAAACCCAAGAGTCCCCCTAATGCTAGTACTCCTAAGACGCCAAACACCAAAGTCAGTGAAATGCCGCCCCCTTCTGTACCAGAAGCCGCAGATTGGGTATTGGCCCAGATCTCTAGTAATCTATCGACTTCAAAAATGAAGATTATGCCCACGCCCAAGGCAAGGACTAAAAGGTCGATTACGCGTTCGACGAAGACGGTCCCAAAACCAGTAGCTACCGGAACTCGATCCGTCTTGTATAAAGCGGAGCAGCGGGCTATTTCTCCCAAACGTGGAGTAAAAGTATTGACTAGATAGGAAAGCATTACCGCCACTATAGTGCTGCTCGTACGTACTTTGTAGCCAGAACTATGGATCAAAATCTGCCAGCGAAGTGCGCGTAACACATAAGAAAGCAATAGCAGCACCCCATTCATACTAAACCAAAACCAATCTGCTTGCTTGATAATTTCCGTCAATTCGCCTAAATCAGTGTCTTTGTAGGTGTAGTACAGTAAGGTGGACGCCAGTCCGAGACCAATTAGGAATTGTATAAGGTTTTTGATCCAGGGTTTCATAGAAAGGGGTTTGCTCGTGGGCGCAAAGATAGAAGGATTTGTTGATTGGGAGAATTATTCAACTATTCTTCTTTTGCTTCTTTTGCTTCATTTAGACTCCAATCATAAGGAATATATGTCTGAGGGCTGTCAGCCTTGTAAGCTTGCTGCGCATATTGATTGATATATTCTCTTAATGAATGTTTTTTCACGAAGTCTTTTTCATACCATTGAAAGATCTGAGACAACTCTGCCTGCGTGCTACTGATCCGGTTTTTGTTGGGGTCGTTGACAAATTCGTGAGCTTGCTCTGCTAGTTGGCGTTCGATCTCATCGCCAATAAATGCTTCTTCTCGCAGCCGTGGGCAAGAAAAAGAGGCGCAATTGATCGCGAAATGAATACGAGGCTCATCAAAATGTCGACGCAATATCTGATGTTCGATAACATTTAGGGTCATCTTGACGCCACCAATTTCAAAAAAGCGTAGGTCCCAAGCCGAGTTGACAAAGGGCAGTTGTAAACGCGGCCCGAGCTTTTTGATACTGTCCAGCGGGTAATATTGCAGCACCAATTCTACCGTAAAAGCATTATAAGCATTGATCCAGTAGGCTAAGCGTTCTGGGACAGACCAATGACGCGTGTTGGGTGGATTTTGAGTCAACAAATCTAGGTACCGCTGTAGGCGATCTCGATCTTGCAAGAAGCCTTTGTAATCCACATTTCCCTCTACCAAGTGCTTTTTGAGCAATTGATCCCAGACATCGTGTGAGACCGGTTTGGTCCCCTTGGCTCGGCGGCGAATACGTTCTATCGGCTCCCCCAAGAGGAAACTTTGAAGCTGCAAATAAAAGTCAAGTATTTTGGCTAGCATAAGCGTTGATCAGGCTATTGGAGTCGCACTATATCGCTCTGTGCAAATAAGTTAGGCAACTCAATTTGTAAGGCGGGCGAGGCGTAGAGAGCGGGCGGCACACTGATGTCCCCCAAATAAAGTTCTCCAACATAAGGCTTCGCGCCTTCGCCAAATAAACCCACTTTGGGCAATGCCAATGTCAAGGTCGCGACAGCCTGAATCACGGGATCGTATATCGTTCCAGTCGTAAGATCGATACCAGAAGGTGTATCGAGGGACAGAATGGGGCTTGTCTGGGCATTGGCCCAATGGATCATGGTCCCGATTACCCCTCTCGGATTGCCTTTGAGGCTGTAGCCAATCAGGCCGTCGAGGATGAGCGAGGCATCAGTGAGGGCGTGGGGGGGTTCCGCTATGCGAACGCTCATTCCCATCCTACGCAGCACCTCAAATTGATGCTTGGGAATCTCTGCTTGTGGCTCGCGGCTCACATAGACTTCGACCTCAGCGCCCCAATTGTGTAGCCTGCGGGCCGCGACCATCGCGCCCCCTCCATTGCCACCGGTACCCGCCATTACGATCACTTTTTTGCCCACAAGCTCGGTATTCAAAAAGCGATCTCTCGCCAAAATCGCGAGATTACGACCGGCGTTTTCCATCATCTGAATCAACAGGATATGATAATCCTCGATCATGGCGCGATCGACTTCGATCATTTGCTCAGTCGTCAGCCTAGGGTAATTATCGATAGCGGGAAACATGTTTCAAGCTAGTAAGCAGTACTCGAAATATGAAATAATATATGTGGTTAGATATCGCCAAAAAGCGATTCTGAAAGCTGCTACATATCCTGCTAATTGCATACCATGATCGAATTGAATGCTCCCAATCCAGAATCCTTGCAAATCCTTTTGGTCGAAGACAACCGTATCAATCAAATGGTAGCAAGTCGCCTCCTCGAAAAGATGGGGCACACAGTAACTATTGCCGACAACGGTCAAAAAGCCGTTGAATGGATTGCCCAAAATAAGGCAGACTTGATTTTTATGGATTTGCAGATGCCTGTTATGGATGGGCTCACTGCAGCCAAGGAGATCCGCAAATGGGAAGCGCTCCAAGAGCTAAACCCAATTCCTATCATCGCGGCTACGGCCAATACCAGTGAGGAAGATAAAAACAACGCATTCGCCGCAGGCATGAATGACTTTTTATCTAAGCCATTGAGAGGTGAAACCATCAAGGCTGCGATCGTCAGACAGATGCAAACCGCTTAGCAGGACCAAATATTTGTCGTATTTTGAAAGGCCTTTTCAAACAGACTGGCCTTTCATGCGTGCTCCAAGCTACTTTTATTTCCTTATCCCCCTTTTGTTGATGAGCATTTTATTGGCTTGTCAAACGAATTCTACTCCTTCATCCGAGACCGCTCCTCCAAGTCCAGGCGAAAACCTAGCCCGGGTTCACTGTGGTAGCTGTCATCTCTTTCCCGAACCCAAAAGTCTCGATCGCAAGACTTGGGAACGCTTCGTTTTATTGCGCATGGCGGCCTTTCTTGGCATCTATCATGATGGCGTCCAATATTACGATAGCCTATTACCGCAATGGAAGGAGCCCGGCCTAGGGGGCGAACGGGTGATTGCTGCCGGCGTGTATCCTACCCAGCCTAAACTTAGTCGCGAAGATTGGGAAGCCATCAGAGATTTTTATCTAGATAACGCACCGGCCAAACTCGCGCCAGCCAATACCTACCCCATCAATCCAAACAACAGCCAGTTCAAAGCGCATAAACTCCTTAGCGATACCGAATACGCAGCCTACGTACAAGCAATTGAAATAGATACGGCTCGGAGCCAAGTTCTCGTCTCGCTTTATCAGCAAGATGTGATCCGCATAGACACTCAGTCCAATATTCTGGCTCGCTTAGGTAGCAATAATGTAGTTACAGATATAGACCTCTCCGAGGAACGCTTGACCTTGACCGCGATGGGAAGCCGATTTGGTTTAGATACCCCTACGGGCAACGTTCAGTCGGGGCGTTCTCTGAAAGAGATCGCTAAAGGCAAAACAGATCTACAACTAGACTCTCTGCAAAGACCCGTCGATGGTGCCTGGATAGACCTCAATGGAGATGGCAAAGATGATTTTGTGTTAGGCGCTTTTGGCAATTATCTCGGCGAATTGGCTGTCTATCTACAAGAGGAGAATAAGCGTTTTGCGAAGCAAATCCTCTGGCCAGAAGACGGCTGTGTCAAAGTAGAGATCGCCGACCTCAACCAGGACGAACGACCTGATATCGTGGCCTTGATGGGCAATGGCGATGAGGGTATAGATATCTATCTCAACCAAGGAGCGGGTAATTTTCAACGCAAACGAGTACTGCGCTTCCCTCCCACATATGGTTCTACCCACTTTGAATTGGTAGATTTTGACCAAGATGGCAAGCTAGATATTCTCTATACCAATGGTGATAATGGCGACTATCCGCCTATCCTCAAATATCACCACGGCATTCGTCTTTATCGTCAAGCAGACAATCTAGCGTTCCGCGAAGCGTTTTATTTACCGATAAACGGTGGCTACCGCGCCCAAGCTAAGGACTTTGACCTAGATGGCGACTTGGATATTTTTTCTGTTGCCTATCACCCCAACTTCGGCAACCCTGCCGGTGAAAGCCTTGTCTATTGGGAGCAAAAAGCCCCTTTGGTCTTTGTTGCGAGTACGATCCCCGAAGTAGGAGATGGCCGTTGGATGGTCTTTGAAACGGGAGATTTGGATCGTGATGGCGACCAAGACATCATCGTAGGAGCCTTTAACGCTCGTAGTCAGGAGTTACCTCAAGGACTCAGTCAGCATTGGGAGACGCAAAACATCCCATTAATTTGGCTGGAAAATTTGGGTAAAAATTAAACATATTGGCCCAAGCAGCGTCCAATATTAGATAGACGTTATCTTGATAGCCGCCTGCAAGTCAACAA
>JBCAWW010000020.1:0-16601 GCA_038534415.1 Bacteroidota bacterium
TAATCATTAATCTAGAATGTCAAACAACGAACTGCCAATATTCTCGTAGAAAGAGCCTTCTTCAATTTTCCAGATATTACATCTAATCAGATTGATTATTAATTTAAAAGCGTATATATGGTATCAAACACAATACCATATATATATGACAAAATAATGTCACATATTGCCAATTAATCTAGATTATCATTCTATATGGGAGCTCTAAGGTCAATCAGGAAAAAGAGCGAGCTTTTAGCCTTGGGAGAGAATCGTTCTGCGGAGCAGTAGGCCAATAAAAAAAATCTTACCCTTATAAGAGAGGCTTTCTCTAGATTTCTGCTGAGGCATAGATTTTACATTTAGCAAAATCACCTAGGAGATTTTAGAGCCAAGCTTTGAAAAAGCCTTATACAATAACTACAAACAAATAACAGTCAGCACATTAATCTGAACCAAAAACGCATCTTTGCCGCCAGGTGAAAGCAACAATGGTATGGAAAAACCATTTTTTTTTCTAATTTCATGGATTGTAAAATCATGCCGTCCTCTTAATAATTATTAGATCGGCTTCTCCGTTATCTTGTTATCCGCCCTGTATTTTAACAGGGTTCATCGCAAATTTGCCCAAAAGGATCATGAAACAGACGCTTTACTCTCTCATTACGCTATTATTATTGTCGATCAGCTTTGATGGACTCCAGGCTACTCACTTCATGGGAGTGGATATCTCTTATGAATGTACAGGTCCATGTACGTATCGCATCACCCACAAGACTTATTACGATTGTAATGGTGGAGCGACTCAAACGCCCGTATATCCTCCTCCTACGGTTACTACGCCAGCAGTCTTGAACGCGGTTAACGCGCCCTTTCTTGACTTCATTGGCTTGTCAGCGGGTTGTGTGCCTCCTACTCCAATAGGAAACTGGTTTCTCGTTTCTTATTTTGAAGTAACGCCATTGTGCCCTGATGCCATTAACCCTCCTCCGGGCACTCCCTCATCAACTAGGTGTGATGATACCAATCCCGGGGCCGCCCTGTTTGGAGTATCTGAGGCAGTTTTTACGAGAGAGTACAATTTTTGTAACTCGCCCAATTGTTCCGGCTTCTTGATTGAGTGGGAAACATGTTGTCGAAACGCAGCGATTACTTCAATTGCTAACCCAACAGGAGCTACAACAGGAGGTATTTACACTGGGGAAACAACTATTGACCTTACTCTTACCCCATGTAATAGCTCTCCATTTTTTCAAAATAAGCCTGTGCCTTACATTTGTGCTGGTCAGCTCTTCACATTTAACCAAGGGGCAATTGATCCTGACGGAGACTCTCTATCCTATGAGTTAGGTCCTTGTTATGTTGATCCAGCAGTAACGGTAACTTACCTCAACGGACACGGCCCACAAGCTCCCTTGGGACCCACTTGGGACGTTTCGGTTAATCCCCTTACAGGAGACGTAACGATGACCCCTACACCAACAGGTGCAGTAGTAGTTGGAGTGGTTTGTATTGTGGTTAAAGAATGGCGAAATGGGGTTCAGATTGGTCAGGTAGTACGTGATATGCAAATCACGGTGATTCCTAACTGTACATCTAGTAACCCTATCACAGGAGGGATCCAACCAGCTTCTGTAACGATTGGCCCTGACAGTGTTCCTGCCTTCCCCTTATCTTATAATGAAGCGAGAACATGTGCTGGATCTGAGATTTGCTTTGATATCCCAGTTATCAGCCAAGATCCAAACCTATTTTATACGCTTTCTTGGAACCAAAATATCCCAGGTGCGACTTTTACAGACGCATCTAACTCGACGATTCAAAATACAATTTCAGGCGCTGCTCCAGTAGCAACCTTCTGTTGGACTCCACCACTTACCGCCACCGGAGCCTATTTCTTCACCGTTTCTGTTAACGATGATGCTTGCCCGGTACCGGGTTTCAATCAGTATACAATCATTATCTATGTAGACGATGTGCTGGAAACATCGCAGGCCCTTGGCAATTATGTAGGATGTAATGAAATGGAACTGGTAGCCTTACCCGTCTCGACGATACCAAGTATCTATAACAATATATTTCCCGTTACGGAGTGGTCGGGCAATGGAAACCTCCAGTTTAATCCAAATACGAGTGATTCCAGCTTTAACCACCTTTATCCAGCCCCAGGGCTTTACAACTTCAACCTGCAATTACAAGATACCTTTGGTTGTAGCGTGGTAATTCCAGGATTTACCATTCTTCCTGGCGGTGTAACAGCCGATGCTGGTTCTGACGTATCGATTTGTTCTAACTTTAATTTCCCTCTGGGAACGCCTGGTATCCCCGGTCAGTACTATAGTTGGAATCCAGGTACTGCTTTGAGTGATCCTACTTTGGCTCAGCCAACCTTCATGTATCCAAATACTGGTAGCGTGCAGGATACACTCAACTATATCTTAACCGTAACAGATAGTGTTTGTACTACCGTTGACTACACAAGAGTCATTGTGAACCCAACCCTACAAACTTCGATCTTCCCTAATAATCCTGTCATCTGTATTGGAGACCAATCAGTCTTATCTGCTACAGGTAATATCTTAGGAGGTAATACTTACCTCTGGAGTACGGGTGATACTTCTCAGAGTATTACGGTCAATCCAACCTCTACGACAACTTATTCGGTAGTCTCCTTTAACAATGGTTGTTCTTCGGATGAAATCTTTGTTACTGTAAATGTAACTGTCGGACCTCCGGCACTAGTATCAGGTGATTTCCAAGTATGTCCAGGGGGTTCAACTACTCTAACTGCTTCTGGTGGAGATTCCTACTTATGGAGTGCCGGTAGCTTTACTCAGCCATCAATCACTCTGGCAGGACTCAATACAGACTCAACTCTATGGGTTATTGCTTATGATGCCAACGGCTGTCCTGGAGATACTACCTTCGTAACCGTACAAGCTTACGATGAGCCTATAGCAGACTTTAGCACCCCTACCATCTGTCAAGGTCTTAGTAGCAGCTTCTCAGATCTCTCTACGATCAATGAAGGTTCTATCGTTGGTTGGACTTGGGATTTCGATGACAATACCACTTCCACAGATCAAAATCCAGTTCATAATTACGCCTCTCCTGGCAATTATGATGTAAGTCTCACCGTAACCAGTAGTAATGGTTGTGTCAGTACTTTCACTCGTCAGATTGTCGTAGAGCCTGTGCCAGTGGCAGACTTTAACTTTACCAATGCCTGTGAAGGCGATGCCAATACCTTCCAACAAACCGCAGGTATACAGCTTGGTAGTGTCATCACAGGGTATAGCTGGAACTTTGGCGATAGCAATACTGCAACAGGAACTAATACCTCTCATACTTATGCTGGCTACGGCTACTACAATGTAACCTTGAGCGTAGTATCTGATGCAGGTTGTACTGATGACTTCACTCGTACTGTATTTGTCAATCCGAATCCAATCGCAGATTTTGAAATCGTCAGCGCTTGTGAGGACAGCTTAGTACTTGCCTCCTCTGCTTCTACCGTTGCTGGTTCGTTGGATTATATCTCAAATCACGATTGGGAGTTTGGTGATCCAAGCAGTGGATCTGACAATAATTCGACTCGCATCAACCCATCGCACGTTTACAACTCAGCTGGCTTTTACGATGTTACCCTTACCGTAACGACGCAAAACGGCTGTACAAATACCATTCAGCGCAACATTGAGATCTTCCCAGATCCGGTCGCAAACTTCACTTACGACGAAACTTGTGAAAATGTCTTCACTGAGTTTATTGATCGTTCGCAAAGCGTACCATCCACTCCGATTGACAACTGGTCATGGGACTTTGGTGATGGCAATGAAGCCAATGTGCAATTCCCAGATAATAAGTACTCTCTCACTAGTGGAGCTGGCACTTATGATGTGCGTCTGGCTGTACAAACGACCGCAGGTTGTGTCGATACTCTTACTCAATCAGTACTCATCAATCCGCGCCCTTACCCAGGATTTGCGGTGAAAGAGGTTTGCTTTGGAGATACTTCCAAGTTCTTTGGCGGAGCTGACATTGCCGAAGGCAATATCGCAAGCTGGTCATGGGACTTTGGTGATGGTTCGACTTCTAGCCTACAAAATCCAGAATATCTCTACACTGTATCAGACATTTATCGCGCAGGCCTTACGGCAGTGAGTGATAGTGGATGTGCAGCGCAAGTATTCCAGAATGTGATGGTGAGCCCCTTACCCAATCTTACGACTATTACTAACGACACCGTTTGTTTTGGCAATCAAGCTTTCCTATTGGCTACTACAGAGCCAACCTCTGTTATTCGCTGGTATGCAAGCCTTGATGATGTCGACAATAAAACTCCATTGTACACTGGCTTTACTTATACGACTCCTCCTCTACCACTTGAAACTACTTACTACATTGAAGGACTTTCAGACAGAGGGTGTATCAGCGTACCACAGCCCGTTACGGCCTTTATCTACGAGAGCCGAGACCTAACAATTGTGCCAGATAAGCAAGTCGTTGAGCTACCGTTTGGCTTAGTCAACTTTGCCTCGACCAGTACAATAGACCTTACTGATTGGAGTTGGACCTTTGGCGATGGCAATACCTCCAATGCCTCTGATCCTGCTCACGAATACCAGTATCCGGGTCGCTACGAGGTACGTTTGCAAGTAACTGACATCAACGGTTGTGAAATGGAAACCATCATTCCAATCGAAGTCAAGCAGATCATCGAAGTTTATCTTCCATCTGCATTTACGCCAAATCAAGATGGTCGCAATGACACCTATAAGATTGGAGCTTACAACATCAATTTTGAAGCCTTCAATATTCAGATCTTTGGCCGCTGGGGTCAAAAAATCTATGAATCTAGCGATCCTAACTTTGCTTGGGATGGTAAAGACCTTCAAGGCGCCAATGTACCAGAGGGAGTTTATGTCTATCATGTCCGTTACCAAGACAATGATGGCAATGATTACTTCGACTCTCGTACGATCACCTTGTTGAGATAAAAGATATCTAATTAGTTTTTTTAGCCGTTCCGCTTCGCGGAACGGCTATTTTTTTTCTCTGAAGGAGAATAGCGTCGGTCCTACAGATATAAAGGCGGGTAAAATCCTTAAAGCACTATGGCTACAGGACTTTTAAGTAAGCAGGAGAAAGTACACAATATCAAGTACCAAGAGACATAGCTGTAATGACCTCCAAGGGCCCATTTAGCATGGTCATTTACTGGATACTTTTGACTTGGTACTCAATACAGAACTAAAGAAAACTCCTTTTCAATATCTAAATACAGGATGGAAGCTACTTCTTTTGTGGAAGTAGAGATAGAATAGAATTTCCTAGAATCAAGCGTTCCGCGCAGCGGTAAGAAAAAACAAAAGACTACTAATTGGACTCTAGGATACCTCTTTGCGTAGACGCGCCACCGGCACTCCTAGCTGCTCACGATACTTAGCGACCGTACGGCGGGCGATATTATAACCTTTGTCTTTGAGGAGGACGGCAATTTTGTCATCAGAGAGTGGGCGACGTTTGCTTTCAGCATCGATAATCTCCTGTAAGGCACTTTTTACCTCACGGTTTGAGACCATACCGTCCTCTGTCTCGATTCCTTCGGTGAAGAAAAATTTCAGGGCATAAATCCCAAACTCAGTCTGGACAAATTTACTATTGGCAACCCGGCTGACAGTAGAGATATCCATGTGGATTTCGTCAGCAATATCTTTAAGAATCATCGGGCGCAACTTCTTCTCATCTCCCCCTGAGAGGAAAAAAGCCTTTTGCTTAGCAGCGATGGTTTCCATCGTATTGAGAAGCGTGAACTGACGTTGCTTGATAGCGTCTATAAACCACTGTGCGGCTTCTATACGCTGTTTGACAAAGTCTAGGGTCTCTTTGACCGAAGCGCTCTTTTGGGCCTTTTGCATGCCTTTGTACTCGCGGTACATATTGACATAGTTACGGCTGACTTTTAAATCCGGAGCATTGCGGTTGTTGAGACGGATATTTATCTGATTGTTTTCAGTGGTCAAGATGAAATCAGGGATGATATATTCATGCTTGATGACGGATTGAGATTCCCCTGGTTTTGGATTGAGTTTTTTGATCAAGCCGTAAACGCGGGTCAGTTTTTCTTCTGAGATCCCTAGTCGGGAACGAATCTTCGAGAAATGCTTCTTTTTAAACTCTTCAAAATATTTGTCGAGCAGCTCGTAAGCCAAGTCAACTTCCTCCGTTTGCGGCTCTTTACGAGAAAGTTGCAACAAAAGACATTCTTGGAGGTCGCGGGCACCTACTCCGGCCGGATCAAACCTTTGGATTTTGAATAGCAGGCCCTCAACTTCTTCGACTGAGGTAGATATCTGCTGCCGGAAAGCCATATAGTTGACAATCGCCTTGATGGGATCCATCGTCCCCTTTCCTCTTAGGTAGCCGTCTTCGTCGATATTGCCGATGATATGCTCAGCAATGAGTTGCTCGTGCTCAGTCAAGGGCACCATACTCATTTGCTCCATCATGAGGTCATAAAGCGACTTCATCTGCACAATCGGCGCTTCATAATCATCCTCATCCGAATCCCCGCCAGATGGGAGCCTGGTACGATAATCATAGCCATCGCTGGCGAGATAGTCGTCCATAGCGTAGTCTGAACTCATGTTGTCATCTGCCGCAGGGGCATCATCCTTCTTGTCGAGATCATCATACTCCCCTTTGGGCTTTTCTTCACCAAAGCCTAAGTTGAGTTCATCAAGGGCGGGATTTTTCTCTAACTCCTCTTTTATACGCTGTTCCAGCGATGCCGTGGGGACCTGCAATAGTTTGATAAACTGAATCTGCTGAGGCGAGATTTTTTGCAGGAGTTTGAGCTGCTGGTTTTGTTTAAGCATATAATTATTTGTGCAGGGAAATTATTTCACTGGGTTAGACATTTCGAAATACCGATTTTTAGAGATAAGGCCATATTCTTTTTTCCCGATCGGCTATTTTTTTTGCCTAAATGGGACAAAAGCTGTGTCAAGCACTCAAAAAAACACTTCAAAAAGTGGAAGGTCGGCTAGAAAAGAACTCCCCAATGATTGCTTCAATTTATGCATTAAATGGCTAAAAAACCACTTTTCCAGCCACCCAAGTTTGTAAAAGCTTGGTAAAACGCACATCCTCAGGCCGTTCCCCTAGCAAATTTCGGTCCAAAATGATCATATCAGCCCATTTTCCGGCCTGCAAACTGCCCCTTTCCGCCTCCCAAAAAGCGGAAAACGCCGCCCACTCTGTCATAGCCGAGAGTGTTTTTTGCGCACTCAATCGTTCCTCGGAGAGGAAAACTTCTCCCTCCACCTCTCTCAACACACTCGCACGAAAAGTAGCCAAAGGATCAGGCGACTCCACCGGAAAGTCTGTCCCATAGACGATTTTACCGCAAGCATCGAGCAAAGTCTGAGCGGGATAAGATTTCATCATACGATCTCCAATTCGCTGCCCGACCCAAGGAGCGTCTGAGATAGCGTGGGTAGGTTGGATAGAAGGCAAAATATTGTATTGCTGCATGATGCGAAAATCCTCCCGAGCCATCATCTGACAATGCTCTATGCGCCAGCGCCTTTGATTGCCTGGTGGCAAAATCTTTTGATACAACTCTATCACTTGTCGATTGGCCGCATCTCCGATAGCATGGATGCACAGCTGAAAGCCCGCATCGTAGACCTTTTGAGCAATTGCTAGCGTCTCATCAAAGTCCAACAACTGCAAGCCACGCTCGCCAGGGGCATCGCTATAGTCCTCCATCAACCAAGCACCTCTACTGCCCAAAGCACCATCTGCAAAGAGCTTAAAGGCTCCCAAGGATACATTGGCTTGTTGTTGAGGCCCAGCCGCTAGGTAACGCTTCAAATGAGCCTCGTCCGCGGGGATCATACCGTAGACTGGCATCACAAAACTGCCTTTTTGCTCAAGGCGCACTAAGCGATCGGCTTCTTCGCCCGTCAACATAGCATCTCCCAAAGCCACCAATCCCATGGACCAAAGGCTTTTTTGAGCGCGATTGAGTGCATACTCCCACCTCTCTTCGCTGGGCGCTGGTATGAGGTCGATAAGGGGATTGCGAGCGTTGTCGATGAGGATGCCCGTCATCCGCCCTTCTTTGGTTTTGATTTCCCCTCCGGGAACGCTGCTACTCTCAGTAATACCCGCTAAGTTGAGCGCCACTGTATTGACAAGGGCGGCATGAATATCTATCCGCTCTAGGTATACCGGACGATCTGGAAAATATTGATCTAAGCGTTCCCGACTAGGGTAAACCGGCCGCTCCCATAAATTCTGGTCCCAAGACCGCCCGACGATCCAGCCTTCAGGATTTTGCTCCGCAAAGCTTTTGACACGCTCCAACATCTCAGTCTCAGATCGACAGCCCCGTAAATCTACTTCTAGCTGTTGGCGAGCATAACGATGGAGGTGACAATGAGCATCATGAAAGGCGGGATATATGTATGCCTCGCCCAATTCGAGTTGTTTCCGGGCTTTGTACTGCTGGCGCAGAACGCTAATATCACCGGTAGCTACGACCCGCCCATGCTTGATGGCGATAGCATTGCAAGAACGGTAGGTACCGCCAAGCGGGTAGATATGACTAGCATGAATTAATAAATCGATCAAATTACTTCACCATTCAATGCAGGTTCTTCCTGCAAATATCCTAGACCAGGCTTTCGACTAAAGGCCTGACCTAAAGATATGAAGGTTTCAGTTCGTCGTACAAAGGGTATTTTTTGAATTTGATCTACAAGCAGATCACGCAAATGATCGGTATCCCGGCAGCATACCTTGAGAAAGAGTGCATACTCTCCAGTGGTATAGTGGCATTCGATGATTTCAGGAATATCTGTCAAAGCCAGAAATACATCATCGAAGCTATCACACTTTTCTAGATATAAGCCGAGGAAGGCACAGACTCCTAGTCCCAATTGCTTATAGTTGAGGGTCAAATGTGAGCCTTTGATCAACTCGATTTTAAAATCCTCAATATTTTACTTAAGGACGCTCGTACTCCTTATTTAGAGATTGCTCGCTCTTGTGAGGTTTCTGGTGCTACTGTGCATTTGCGTATTCAGAAATTGGAGAAAATAGGAGTGATCGAGTTGTGTCGTCTGAGCCATGCTTGTTTCTGAGGATTCATTAAATATACGTGTATAAATCCTCAAATTCACAAAAATTTGGCCCAAATTTTATCAATTTATTATTTTCGGGACGACAAAAGCTCTTTTAATCCTTTGGCTTGCTTGGGTTCGATCCTTCCTGCGAGGAGCAACCTCAGCTCCCGTCGCTGCATAGCACTTTCATATAATGCTTTCTCATTGTCAGTCTCGGGATCGACTTTGGTAACGGGGATAGGGCGACCAGATTGGTCAACGGCTACGAAGGTATAGTAGGCGGAGTTACTCGACTGTTTTTCGCCTGTTTGGAGATTTTCAAAGGCCACATCAATCCTTACTTCCATAGAAGTGGTAAAACTCCGGGTAACAAATGCCTCTAAAATGACCACTGAACCTAGTGGGATAGATGATTTAAACTCTACAAAGTCCACCGCAATCGTAACGACAGTACGATTGGAAGCACGCTGAGCGGCGATTGCAGAGATGATATCCATCCAGTGGAGGAGTTTGCCCCCCATCAAATTGCCAAGATTGTTGGTATCATTTGGCAATACGAGTTCGGTCTTCAACGTATAGGTCTCGGAGGCTTTTTTGCTTTTCATCGGGTTAGATTGTCAGATCAGGCCAGATTTGAAAGGAGGGCCCGTAAATATTTTCTAAATTGGGTAAAAATAGGAGAGATCGGAAATCTGAGAAATAAATGAAGTCATATTTAGACCTCTTACAACACGTTTTGGACCATGGCGTAGACCGTGGCGACCGTACTGGTACAGGCACACGTAGCGTTTTTGGGCATCAACTACGCTATGACCTGCAAAAAGGCTTCCCACTCGTCACCACCAAAAAGGTACACCTCAAGTCTATCATCCACGAATTATTGTGGTTTTTGATGGGCGATAGCAATGTGCGCTATCTACAAGAAAACGGTGTCAAAATCTGGAACGAATGGGCTGATGAAAATGGCGAATTAGGGCCTGTCTACGGCGTCCAATGGCGGAGCTGGCAAACCCCAAATGGCCAAACCATTGATCAGATCAGCAATGCAGTAGAAATGATCAAAAACAAGCCTCAGTCCCGTCGCATCATCGTGAGCGCATGGAATGTGGCTTTGGTCGAAGAAATGGCCTTACCGCCATGCCATACGATGTTTCAATTTTATGTAGCTGATGGCAAACTCTCTTGTCAGCTTTATCAACGTAGCGCGGACTTATTTTTGGGAGTCCCTTTCAATATTGCTTCTTATGCCCTGCTAACGATGATGATGGCCCAAGCGACAGGTCTTCAAGCCGGTGATTTCGTGCATACCTTTGGTGATGCCCATATTTATCACAATCACTTTGAGCAGGTCAAGCTACAATTGAGCCGTGAGCCTAAGCCTTTGCCGACGATGACGCTCAATCCGGCTGTCGAGTCTATATTTGACTTTAAATACGAAGACTTCGAACTCACTAATTACGATCCACACCCGCGTATCAAAGCACCGATTGCGGTATAATTGTTGAATAAATGAAGTGTGGAGTTGTCGAATGTTCAATTTAGCGACTCATACATTCAAAACCTCTTATGAAGGATACCCTCAAAAAAGTTCGCCGAATCGAACTCAAGATCCGCAAATTGGTAGAGACTACCTTTGCGGGAGAGTACCAGTCTGCCTTCAAAGGGCAAGGACTGGAATTTGATGAAGTGCGACCTTATATGTATGGGGATGACATTCGTCAGATCGACTGGAACGTAACGGCTAAAACCGGCGAGGTCTTTATCAAAACGTTCCGCGAAGAGCGGGAACAAACCTTATTTGTACTATTTGACATCAGTGGTTCAGGAGACTTTGGCCCTGGTGATGAAAATAAAAGACTGATCGGTACTGAGATCGCTTGTCTTTTGGCTTTTTCTGCTCTGCAGAACAACGACAAGATTGGCCTTGCCATGTTTTCCGATCAGATCGAAAAATTTTATAAGCCCAATAAGGGCCGGAAGCATATCCTCAAGATGGTGAGAGGGGTATTGACAATGGAAAACCGTAGTGAGCAGACCAATTTGAGTCGAGCGCTACAATTTATCCGCAATACCCTCAGAAGACGCAGTATCTTATTGGTGATTTCAGACTTCTTAGACGAAGGTTACGAACAAGCGCTTACCCAGTTGAGTCGTAAGCATGAGGTCATACTGATCCGCTTGTTTCACCCCAATGAGGTATTTTATATCGGCTCTGGCATTATCCCAGTAGTAGATATCGAGACCAATCAACAACGCTGGCTCAACACTGGAGATGTGGGCTACCGCAGGCAGCTACAGGAAAACTTTGACAACATTCACTTTAAGTTGCAGGAGCTATGTCAGCGCAATGATATTGGCTACATTTCTGTAGATACAGCCGAAGACTATCTGCCTGTTTTGGAGCGATACTTTAGACGACGTAATAAGCGGAAAAAGAGATCATGAAGCGAATTTTCATATTCGGTCTTGCCCTCAGCTTGGTCTTTTCCTCTTTTGGACAAGGCGGTCGCATTGTCGCTGAATTGAACTTTTTGGCGGATTCGCTCGCTTTGGGAAAAGTCGTCCCCATCGAGCTGCGCGTGATTCACCCCAAGGAAGTATCCGTAATTTTTCCTAATCACACGGCAAATTTTCGTCCTTTTGAATTGGTCGATTTTCAAGCTCAGCCTACCGTATTTACCGGTAATATGGTTACCGATGTGGCGGTCTATCAGGTCAAGAGTTTTGACATAGCAGATCAGCAATATTTAAAACTGCGCTTTGGCTCCATCATAGGTACTGACACCAATTGGCAACATGTAGTAGATAGTGATACGATATTTTTTGCACGCAGCTTACCGGCAGAGTTTGCAGAGCTCGAGTTTAAGCGTTTTGAGGAACTCACAGCCCTAGAAGAACCCCGTAGTTATCGAGGAATTATCACGCTGCTGACAGCAATCGTGGTGCTTGTCGGTCTTATACTATTGCTTCTACGTCGTCCCATACAGCGTTATTTGGCGGTTCGCTCGCATAATCTCGAATGGCAAGGCCTCAAACGACAACTCAAAAAACTCTCTCAGGTACAAGATCAGCGTATCTTCTTCCCCGCAATCAATAAACTCTGGAAAGCCTACCTTGATCCAGACAATAAAATGGCGCTGCTATCGCTCACTACCACTGAGCTACGCACAGAAATCTCTAAACTCAAATACCTGACGCTAGAGCATCAACAAAACCTTATCAAAACTGCCGTAGCAGCCGATCAGGTAATTTATGCAGGACATGCGGTTGATGGCCTGAGCTCGCAAGAGGTGAGTACTCGTATCCGTCAGGTGATGAAGACCGTTTTTGAAATTCGAAAAAAAGCCTTACTTGAGCGTAAGAAATAATCTTACCCTATGCGCTCTGCCCTCCTACTGCTCGGCTTAAGTCTAAGTCTGATTGCCTGTCAACCTAGCTCTGAAGTCCCTCCGACGGTCCCCAATATCTTATTTATCATGGCCGACGATCATAGCAGCCAAGCATTTGGGGTGTATGATCATGAATTGGACCCATACGTTCGGAGCAGCCAGTTTCAAAGACTCGCTCAAGAAGGCATGCGCCTAGATCGGGTTTATTGTACCAACTCCATTTGCGTACCCAGTCGGGCCGCCATCCTCACAGGCCAATACAGCCACCTCAATCAGGTCTATACCCTCAGCGATGCCATCGATACCAATCGTAGGCATATTGGACATCTATTGCAAGATGCGGGCTACCAAACAGCGATCGTAGGCAAATGGCACCTCAAGACTCAGCCAAAAGGCTTTGACTATTACAATGTTTTACCGGGACAAGGTCGATATCAAAACCCAATCCTCAAGGAGATGGGCCACGCTTGGAGTGTAAAGGGAGAGGAATACCAGGGCTTTTCGAGTGATGTAATTGCCGATGAAGCCTTGCAATGGTTAGCTCAAAGAGATGATCAAACGCCCTTCTTTTTGATGTGCCACTTTAAGGCAGTGCATGAGCCATTTGATTTTGCCGCCCGTTATCAAAGCCTCTACGAGAACGATACTCTCCCCCTTCCTAGCAGTTTGTTTGAGGACCGTAGTCATCGCTCTGCCGGCTCAAGGCATAAAGGCATTTTTATCCAAGACCTGATGGGTAGATACCTCAATCGGCCCAACTTCTATCCCCAACCGGCATTAGATACTACGGGGCTAAATGAGCGCGAAAAAATCGAAGCCACTTGTCAAAAGCTGCGCAAAGATTATCTCCGAGGGGTAGCTGGGTTGAATGATAATTTGGAACGTATTTTGGATTATCTCGATGCACAAGGATTAACTCAAAATACCATAGTGGTCTATACTTCAGATCAAGGCTATTTTTTAGGAGAACACGGCTATATGGACAAACGCTGGATGTTTGAAGAGTCGGCGCGGATGCCGATGTTGATCCGTTATCCTGAGAAAATCAAAGCCGATAGCTTCAACAATGACCTCCTGCTCAATATTGATTTTGCACCTACATTTTTGGACTGGGCAGGAGTAAAAATCCCCGCGAGTATGCAGGGAAGAAGCTTTAGGGCCAATCTAGAGGAGCAAAAGCCTGCTGACTGGCGTGAGGTTTTTTACTACCGTTATTGGATGCAGGAAAGACGACCGGCCCATTTTGGGGTAGGTGACGAGCGCTATAAGTTGATCTTTTATTATGGCTTAGCGCTAGACAAAGTCAAAGGAGTGGAGCGTTCCCCCGCAGGCTGGGAACTCTATGACCTACTCGAAGACCCTAGGGAGGAACATAATCTATACGGCGATCCTAGTTTGGCCACTGTCGTGGAACGCTTAAAATCAGAAATGCTACGATTGAGAGAAGAATTAGATGATACTGATGAAGCATATCCTGAACTAAAACAATTAATTGAACAACATTGGTAAAAAAAATATAAGTTGGATGTGACTTTTCACGTTCTTCACATCATAAAGACGTATCAACAAACATTTATTTTAAAAATGGGATTAATTAGCTTTTTGAAAAACGCCGGCGCAAGCATCTTTGGGTCATCTGAAGCAGACAAAGCCGAAGAAGCAGCCAAAATCAAAGCACACGTCGAGCAATTTGGACTCGGAATCGAAGATTTCAAAGTTACCGTCGTTGAGGATAAGGTAACCTTAGAAGGAGTTGCATCTTCACAAGCAGATCGTGAGAAAGTAATCATGGCTGCTGGAAACGTTGAAGGGGTTGCAACTGTTGAAGATTTGATAACTGTAGAAGTGCCTGAGCCAGAAGCGCAGTGGTACACTGTAGAGAAAGGCGATAGCCTCTCCAAAATCTCTAAGCATTTCTATGATGACTACATGAAATATCCAGTGATCTTTGAAGCCAACAAGCCGATGTTGAGCGATCCAGATAAGATCTATCCTGGGCAAGTACTACGCATTCCCCCTCTTTCTGAGTAAGGAATCGATAAAACATAGCTTTACCAAAAAGGAAAGCGTTCTGCATGGCAGAACGCTTTTTTTTATCTATTCACAAAAGGTTTTAGGGCTCAATCACCCCTCTGATATTCCAGTTGATATTGGCCTCTTGGGAAGTAACATTTCTAAATGTCAACCAATTTGCCTCTAGTGTACGATATAGCCAATCACCGTCTGGATGAGCCGGCCCTTCATCACAGCCGATGATCTGCGCAGTATTGGTCATCCCAAATTTAACGGCTATCCAGTAATCGTCATCCTCAATCACCACTGGCGTGCTCAAAGTGTGTTGGTTCCAACTATTTGCTTCAATGCTACTACTAACTGCCGCAGAATACACAAGTGATTCGGGGCCATCAAAATTAGAGCCTTTATAAATCTTTACCGTAGCGCTGGCAGGTCGATTAAAAATATAGAAATAGACATCTACAAGCTTGCCATCTTTAAAGTCGACCATCTCATCTGCATTAAAACGCGCAGCAGCTTCGTACTCCCCACCGGGTAAGTTGGGAGCGGTTTCTACTGCACCATCATGGTTGAGAGAAACAAAAGGTGCTTCAATCGTTGGAGCAGGATCTATCCCATTGCCCTCACAGGCTGCGAGTGAGGCAAGGATCAGGCAGAGACAAATAAGTTTGAGTGATTTCATAGCCTAAAATTACAGCTTATCTACGAAAAACGGCTTCACTTTTGAGAAGTGAAGCCGCACGCTTATACATATTTTTAGTACTGAGTAGCAAGTATAGAGTATTTAGACTAGTATTTTCTTGCTACTAGCTACTCTGTACTTAATACTTACTGATGTTCTTCTTCGATATGGTCTGAGAAGCGGGTCATCCAATTGAGGCGAGTCCTTTGATGGTCATTGACCTTTTTGACGATCTCTTCGCTACAACCATCTTTCTTGATCTCTGCACTAAGGCGTAGATAAGCAGGGCGTAATGAGTCCATCGCACTTAAAAACTGACTCGATTGAGGATATTGAGCGCCTGTTTTTGCGTTTTTTACGAGTTCCTCGGAACGCAAAAAAGTGCTTTCCATACGTGCTTGTTTCTTTTCGAAATCGGCACAAGCTTCTTGCTGGTCCATCGCCGCGACGAGCTTACTGCCGTCGTTTTCGGGGATCGCTCTAGAGAGCAAATAACCTAGTCCTACGGATAGGACGATTGCAGCTGCTGCTTTGTAATAAGCAAAATAGCGTCGTTTTCCTTTTTTGAGCTCTGGTCGAGCGTCTAGTTTTTGTTCGATCGCCCGCCACACTTGACCTCCTGGCTCGTCCAGGTCGATTTCTTCGCGGTGATCATCTATATATGATGCAATAATTTTCCACATGATTTCTAATTCGGTTTCAGATCAAATAATTTCTCCTTCAATAACTTCTTAGCCCGGTGAAATTGTGATTTACTGGTCGAGACCGAAACGCCCAGTATGTCGCTAATTTCTTGGTGATCGTAGCCTTCTAGCTGATAGAGAGTGAAGATCACCCTACAACCTTCGGGAAGGCTCTTAATGGCCTGATGAATCCGTTCGCTACTTAGATCCGCTTCTGTAATCGCCCAATCTCTTTCATTGGACTCGTCTTCTACCTCATGTAGCTGCTCGTCGAGAGACTCCGTGAAGAGCGTTCTGCGATTGAGCAGACTGAGACATTTATTGACGACAATTCGTTTCATCCATGCGCCCAACGATGCCCGTCCCTGGAAGGTGTGCAGCTTAGTAAAGACGCTTACAAAGGCTTCTTGTAAGGCATCTTCGGCTGCCGCCCTGTCGCCCAGCATACGGGTACAGATGTTAAACATGGCACGAGAATACAGCTTGTATAGCCGGAACTGTGCGTTGCGGTCGCCTGACTTGCAGGCCTCCACCAGATCAGTGTGAATATGAGTGTAAGTTGCGTTCAACTTTTTAGCTTTACCAACTTAAAGACGTCAACCCCTGAGTGGGGTTGGAATAAATTACAAAAAAATCTCGAAGGTATTTGAAATCGGCTTTATTTGGCTCCATTAGTATTTTTTTTACTGCTTCGCAGAACGATTAACTCTTTAAC
>JBCAWW010000021.1:0-16572 GCA_038534415.1 Bacteroidota bacterium
AGCTGTAAAGCTGTAAAGCTGTAATATCAAAGCGGATTTGATAAGATAAAATTAAGGATAAAATCGAGAAGGAAAGCAGATCACAAGGAAGTACAATTGTTTCAACATATCATTTATTTATGAATTTTAAACGCATAGCCCTTGCTAGTTTGGGGCTTTTAGGAGGATTTGGTCTGATTGCTCAGAGCGAAGACAAGGCCGCAGACGTACCTACAGATCAGCGTACCCACTGGCATCATGCCGATCCTAATAGCAGTGAACTAGAAGGCGTAAGCACCCTTGAAGCTTACGAACGTCTCAAGGGCAAAGAATCCAAAACAATAGTGGTCGCCATTATTGACTCAGGGGTAGATGTAGAGCATGAAGACCTCAAAGATAAAATCTGGGTCAATGAGGACGAAATCCCTGACAATGGCATCGATGATGATAAAAATGGCTTTGTGGATGACATCCACGGTTGGAATTTTCTCGGCAATGCCAAAGGTGAAAACATCGTCATGGCCAATCTTGAATCCACTCGTATCTACCGCCAATATCGCAATGAGTACGAAGGAAAAAGCGCAAGCAGCTTTCAAGGGGAAGAACTAGCCATTTTCAACACTTATAACGAAGCTCGCGACGCCGTACTATCAGAACGAAGCGAAATGCAGGAATACCAAGAGATCATCGACCAAATCTCAGAAACTTATGAGATCATTGATGAAATCTTGACCAAAGAGTTCGGCGACGCCGAATATACCGTAGAAGAAGTCCAAGCTCTTGAGACCAACGATCCGAGACTCAAGGAGGCGCGTCGGATTTATCTTATTCTCGAAGCCGATGGCATTGATGCAGAAACCATCAAGCAGCAACAAGAACAGATCACAGAGCGACTCGACTATCATCTCAACCTCAATTTTAAGTCTCGAAAAAAGATATTGGGGGATGATCTCAATAGCCTCGATTATGGTGAATATGGCAATAATGACGTGATCGGAGGGAAAGAAAATGCCGAACATGGTACCCATGTGGCCGGCATCGTCGCTGCAGATCGCAGCAATGATCTAGGCACTCAGGGCATAGCCGCCGACGTAGAGATTATGGTCTTGCGGACTGTACCCAATGGCGATGAAATGGACAAAGATGTTGCAAATTCCATCCGCTACGCGGTAGACAATGGCGCTCAAATCATCAATATGAGCTTTGGCAAGGACTTTTCGCCTCAGCGCCAAATGGTCATCGAAGCCATCCAATATGCCGAAGAAAAAGGCGTACTGCTGGTTCATGGAGCAGGCAATGATGCCAGCAATAATGATGAGTATGGCAACTTCCCCAATGACAGAGTCGCTGGCAGTACGATTTGGATGGAGGTGGGAGCCAATGATGCTGAAGAAGGGCTGAGCCTAGTAGCAGATTTTTCTAATTATGGCTTTAGCACCGTCGACATTTTTGCGCCTGGCGTTGATATCTACTCTACCTTACCTTCGGATCAATATGGCAAACGTAGTGGTACCAGTATGGCAAGTCCTGTCGTCGCAGGAGTAGCGGCCTTATTGTGGTCTTATTTTCCTGATTTGAGCGCCGCACAGATCAAAACCATCCTTGAAGCTACGGCCATCTATCACGGCAAAGAAAAAGTTTACCGTCCTAATGAAGACGGAAAGCAGAAAAAGACAAAATTCAAAAAGCTATCCGCTACCGGAGGCATTATCAATGTACTCGAAGCCGTCAAAATGGCTGAAGGCATGTAGGAAGCCTTAGGCAGCATAAAAAATGTCCCATGTAGAGCGAATTCTACATGGGACATTTTATTTTTTGGCTGAGACTATTGATTCAAAGTCTCTAATTCAGCTTGGACCGCTTGTAGCTTAGCCACTTCTTCGCTGATTTTTACCGCTTGAGCCGCCTGGCTCGTTTTGTTCTCCTCTTTGGCTGCTTCTATTTTGACAATTTGGGCCTGAGCAGCAGTGATTTTCTCCTGTAATTTGGCAATTTCTTCTTCCATCTTTTGGATGTTGCCTTGCTCGTTTGCTACTTCTTTGGTGAGCTTCTCTGCTTTAGAGATCAACTCTTCTTCCACTTTTTGCTCCTTAGCGAGCACTACCTGCTGAGCCGTGATTTTTTGCTCTAGCTGATACATTTTTGTTTTTAGATCAAGGCTTTGCAAGAAAGTTTTGGCATTGGCAACCTCCTCTGGATACTTTTCAGAGTCTAGAAAATTGTAATAACCCGCCGACAAGAACATTGTGATGCGGCTAAATTTACCGTCCGTATTTTCTACAGGCTCTACTCTGTAGTAGTAATCCATCGTACGATCTGAAATTTCGGGAAAGGTAACGGACTCTAAAGATTGTAGCCCCTTGAAATTCTTGACTTTCTCACCAGTTCCTACACTAAACTTCTCATTTAATACCGTCAAAATTTCCTCTGCATTACCTTCAATCACAAAAGTAAGAGCATTGCCACTCGGTTTTACCTTTTTAGCAAAACTTGCAGTAGTCTCCTCCACCTGAGCCGCTTTTTGCAAACGAGCAGTGGCCGGATCTTGAGCTTTCAGACTGATAGTCAGGTTCATGACGAGCAGAGCAAGCAAAGATTTAAATAGTATGTTTTTCATTTTATAAGAATTATGTATGATCAATTTTTGATTCTTCCTTTTGACGTACACTTTTTATAAAAAGTAACAGTAGGGAATAACAACAATCGGCACATCATTTGATATAATCTTACACAGAGGATCTAAATCTCACCTTCGGATTGGGGAATTCGTTGGAAAACCGGATATTTAAGGACGATAAAATGTTGTCTCAGAAACTCATGCAGGCTGACTACGGCAAACAAGGCTTTTTGATCTTGCTGCTGGCGAGCGTAATGGTCGTCTGCGTAGAGTCTATCCGTCCTGATTCCACCTTGTGGAACGATTCCCAATCAACTGATTTTCAGGCCCAAAAAGACACACTCGACGATTTTCACCGCAAAGTAGTCGAGCGCTCCCCTAGTCTTCATGGAGCGGAGTCATGGGAGATATTACCCTCCGAAAAAGAAGTATTTGCCAAGCTAGAGTCTCCACTCTCTCGATTTTTCGGAGCTTTGAACCTTAGCCGTTCTCGCAAGAGCAAAGTGCGTATCGCCTATTTTGGGGATTCGATGATCGAAGGAGACCTAATCACCCAAACTTTACGCAACGAATTACAAAAAATGTTTGGCGGCCAAGGCGTAGGCTTTGTCCCCATCACCTCCAATACCTATTCATTTCGCAAGAGTATTTGGCATAGATTCTCCAAGGATTGGCGTTCCTACAACTTCTTGAAGTCCAACCGTCAAGACTTTGGGATCTCGGGCGAACTGTTTCTCGCCTCCCAGCCAACTGATGGGCGTAAAAACCTCAACACTTGGGTCCGCTATCAGGGATCAGATATGTATCCTACGACCAAGACTTTCGATCGAATCAGCCTCTTTTACGGTAAGCAAACCGATACCCTATATGCTGATCAACAAGCTTTCGTAGAAGTTCGTATTCAAGACGAAAAAGACACCCTTTTTCTCGACCCCTCCTATGCCGTCAATCAACTCAGCCTGACCGAAGGGCCTGTCGAAAATATTGAGCTTCGCTTTTCTATCCCCAAAAACCTCCCCGTCTATGGGCTAAATTTTGAAAGCGAATCAGGTATTCATCTAGATAATTTCTCCTCTCGTGGCAGCAGTGGCCAAGACCTCGTCGACATTCCTGATGAAATGATGAAGCAGTTTCATCATCATCTAGAATACGACCTTGTTGTACTTCACTTTGGCGTCAATGTTACCTCCGCTCATCGCACCAACTTCGATAGCTATGAAGAAGGAATGAAGCGTGTTATCAAACATATCCGCCAATGCATGCCTGATACCGACATTTTGATGGTCAGCGTGGGCGATAGAGGCATCAAACTCAATGGACGTTGGCAAACGGACCCATCCGTGCCGCTCGTACTCGAAGCGCAGCGTCGCGTAGCCCAAGAGATGAACGTAGGATTTCTCGATCTTTATCGGAGCATGGGCGGTAAAAACACCATGGTTCGCTGGGTAGCACGTGATTGGGCGATCCATGATCACGTCCACACCACTCGCCGAGGCGCGCGCAAGATCGCCGGCATCCTTAGAGACTATCTCATGTCTCAATATGAGGATTTTGAGATCGAGCCTTTACAGGCAGTGAGATAATAATAACCTCCAATTTTATGATTTATGTTCGCTGAATGGCTCCAGCCAGTTCAGCCTCATGTATTCTTCGAGCAGAATCCTTAAATTCGCCGCATGAGACGGATTATCTATACCCTCCTCCTAGGCAGTTTGCTAGCGGCTTGTGGCGAGCCGATAAGCACACAGGTAGACGTTTTGGTACAAGACAAACACAATACTCAAGCACTCGATAGCAGCAAAGTATATCTCTTTAGTCAGTACCAAGATCAGCCAAAGATTGCCATTGACAGCCAGTTTACGGATCTCGAAGGGAGCGTCAACTTCAACTTTGTTGCTCAAGAAGGTTTGCGGTATTCCGTCTCCGCCGAACGCCGCCACTATCAAGCTAGCGTAAATAATTCGGGTTCTGCCTACGAAAACCAGCAATCAGTCGATCCCGATATGATCAATACCCTCTATCTGTATTTGGAGCTCATCCCTCCGCCGGATCCGGATCGCTTTGAAAAAATGCACGCCCAAGTTTCTGTCAATGAAGTCATCGCCGCCATCAAAGACACCGCTTGGGAATGGGCCTTCTTGCCTCATCTTGAATGGGAAGATATCCCTGCCTTACTCGCAGTAGGAGGCGATACCACGATCATAGAAGACTATCCCAAACATCCGCTTTCTACCTATCGCCCCAAAAGCGCCCGGGTTGGCCTTGTGGCCTTATGGTTGGTAGAAGCCATTCGACGTATGGAAGCCAAAGGGGGAGATCTTGCCGGTAATCTTATGCCCCCTTCTCGTACCCCGATTCTCGGAACGCGTAGAGGTAACCCCAAAGGCTATAACAGTCCAAGTCAGATCCTAACTGCTCATCAGGCATATACTGCATGGTGGGATGCTGCCCAAGCCAAAGAAGATCGTCAAAAAGCAGCTCGCGACAATCCATTGCTAGGCAAAGGGCTTAGTTGGATGTAAATAACTCAAGCCATACAAATCAAGACCATCCAATCAGCTAAGGAGGCGATTGCGGAGAAAGCTTTGGGCTAAATCGACACCAAAAATCCGGTTTATCTCATCCTTCGCTCAGCACTAAGGGAGTCAATTCCTTCGTTATCAGCCTAGGACTTCCCTCATCCAAAATACATCCCCATGAAAACCCTACTAACTACTTTGCTCTGCTTGCTAAGCTGGCTTCCCTGGGCTCATGCTCAAAATATTAAATCCCTCAACTGGCAAGAGATTCCCCTCGCAGAGCTGAATCAAATCATCCAATCAGAAGTAGAGCGGCACCATATGGCTGGCTTGAGTATGGCAATTATCAATGATGAAAAGGTCGTTTATGAACAGCAATGGGGCTCTTGCCACTGGGGCAAGCAAAAACCAGTCATCAGTAATACCCTTTTTGAAGGTGCCTCGATGACCAAACCCGTATTTGGCTTTTTGGTGATGAAACTTGTCGAGCAAGGTATCCTCGAACTAGATAAACCACTATACCAATATTGGCCCTATCCTGAGCTCGAGCATGACGATCGTTATCAACTGATCACGGCGCGTATGGTGCTCACTCACACCACTGGCCTACCCAATTGGGCTAGTAGCAATGAGCTCAATCTTAGTTTTGATCCGGGGACAGATTTTCAGTATTCAGGCGAGGCTTTTGTATTTTTGGGAAAGGTGATCGTTCACCTAACTGAGCGTTCGCTCGAAGAGCTAGCCCAAAGCTATATTTTCCAGCCACTGGAAATGACGCAAACCAGCTTGGTATGGTCTCCCCAATTGGCCCCCTTCAAAGCAATGGGCCACTATCAAGGCAATGTCCCCTCTGTGGATCATTATCGACCTCGGCTTAGCAATCCAGCGGCTTCCATTCTGACTACTCCCACAGATTTTTGCAAATTCATGCTGGCAGTCATGCAAACCAAGCTGCTGAAGCCTGCTTCTTATGAGGAACTCCTAAAGGTTCAATATCAATTACCCAAAGGGCATAGTAGGCAAAATGAAAGCAACTCCATCGCCTGGGGCTTAGGTTGGGTGGTGGAACAAACGCCTTGGGGGATAAAGTATCAGCATGGGGGCAACAATGGAGATTTCACCAGCTACTTTGAGCTATCTCAGGACCAAAAGTTTGGCTACGTTTTTTTTACCAATTCCGACAAGGGCAATGTTTTCAACCAGCGGATCAAACACTACCTCAATACCGCGGAGGAGCCAAAAGGCCTTAATGAGGCGACTCAAAGTCCTCATTTCTTAAGCTTTAATACTGACAATTTCAACTTTAAGGGTAATTACGAAATCGGCAACTTCCACGGCCAAAGGGCACTATACTCTGAAGGAGATACCGAAGCGATTGTCAAAGCCAAAAGCTTTAAAAACATGATCGTCGAATTTGATATCTCGATGGAAAGAGGCTATGCCTTCGCTGGGCTAAAGTTCAGACAAAAAGACAGCGACAATTACGAAAATTTTTATCTCCGCGCCCTCGAATCAGGCCAAGATCACGCCATGCAGTACAGTCCCGTCTTCAATGGCTGCGAAAGCTGGCAACTCTATTATGGTGGCAATTATGCTCGGACCACTCATCTGAGAGATGGAGAATGGATGCACGTCAAACTCGCCATCTATGACGATTGGATGGAAGTATTTATCGATGATATGCAAAATCTCGCGCTGCACGTTTTTGACCTCAAACACGCCATCGAACCCGGAAGTGTGGCCCTATGGAGTGATATGCCTTGCTACTTCGCCAATTTTCGTATTCAAGAGATTGATGATTATGATTTCTATTATGATCGCCAGCCTAAGCCCAAGCCTCCACTCGGCACTATCACCCAATGGTATATCTCTGCGCCCTTCGAAGCAGGCAAAGCAGAACTGGCCAACTATCTCAGTAGCCAAAAATGGACCACTCAAAGCTGCGAATACAACGGCCTCCTCAACTTAGCCCGCTACTATAGTCCAAGCTATCCCAACAATACCATCTTGGCTAAGGCTACCATTATTTCGGAGAAAGACCAGCGTAAACGCCTCCAGTTCGGCTATTCAGATGTCGGAGCCCTCTACCTCAACCGGGATATATTGTATGAAGGCCAGCGGATTTATGGTTCACAAGATGACACCTACTACGGCACGATCGGTTACTATGACAATCTGTACCTCGATCTCAAAAAAGGGAGTAATGAACTTTGGTTTGTAGTCAGCGAAAATTTTGGTGGCTGGGGTCTGATGGCTAAGTTTGATGATCTCGAAGGCATCGAAATCAAATAATGTAATCACTCCCCCAAGCTATCGAAATCGAATTATGCGCATTTACCTCATCGGATTTATGACCGCCGGCAAAACGACCTTAGGCCGTGCTTTTACCGAGCAATCGGGCTGGACTTTTGTGGATATTGATGAGGCGCTGATTGAACGCGAAGGTAAAAGCATTGCAGAGATATTTGCAGAGGATGGGGAAGAGCATTTTCGACTCGTCGAACGCGAAGCCTTAGAAGCTACCGCTAGTCAGTATCGTGAAAAGGTAGTTTTCGCTACCGGCGGAGGCCTGCCCTGCTTCTACGATAATATTGAACGTATCAATCAATTGGGTACAAGTGTCTATCTGCAACTCCCCGCCGAAGAATTGCTCAGACGCATCCGTAAAGATCGGGCCGATCGACCATTGGTACGCGACAAGACAGCAGAAGAGTTGGAGAGTTTTGTCCGCAATCTACTCGCCAAAAGGCAGGCCTTTTATCAACAGGCACATCATACTCTTACTCAATCACAACAGACTAAGGAAGCCCTAGAGGCGCTTTTTGACTAAGCACAGCGCGCAGCAACATATAAAAATCCTCATGCCGATACTGGGCAGCTTCTGCTCCGTCTAGCTGCAAACCTGATACGAATGAGCGTTCCGCGAAGCGGTCCAACAAAAACGGATCCTGACTCACAATGTGTACAGGAGTGGCAAAATCATCCCCTGCATCCGTCAAAAAGGGCGGCTGATGATCGCCCAAAAAAATAAACAAACTATTGCTGTCTCCCTGCTGCTCAATAAATTGGGTCATCATCCGTAATTGATAATCCATCGCCCGCCAATATTTATCTTCGGCCAAACCCGCCATTAGCGAGGAAGCTTGCCCACTTTGCGCTGTATCTGGCAGGCTCTCGAGCTCGCGCCAATCTTCAGCCAGGACGGGCACATCATTCCAAGGGCTGTGCGAATTGAGGGTGATAAAAAACAAAAAGAAAGGACTGCGCTCCTTGATCACTTCTTCGCGAGCGTAGCCCAAAGCAAATTGGTCGGGCAAACTGCCAAACTTACCGTAAGCGGGCCCTTCATAGGGAAAATCGGGGTTTTTGAGCCAATCATCAAAGGCAAAAAAGCGGTCATACAAAGCATAGGGAATTTTCGCTGCCTGAGTCTTGGCCTCTAGCGTATTCATGCGCAAGCTGTAATAGCCTTGATCATTGAGATAGCGAACCAAATGCGGATAATCGGGCGCTCGCTTGAGTAGGGCGGTATACTGAGGATGAGCGTAGAGTTTTTGTCCCGTCATCAAAGAAGTAAAGCCCAGCCAACTACGTCCTCCTGAGATTGGCGCTTCCGACCATGTCGAACGCATCCCCCAATTCTTTGCTGCGAGCCGAGTTTCTAGCTCCTCTATCAGTTCGAAATATGGCGCTTTAAAGGCCTCTTCTGTAGCCAACACCTTGCCATAAGACTCCAAAAAGATCAAATAAATATCTGGACGCCTCAGAAGACTATCCGACCAATTTTGGGTAAACTCCTCAAGCGCAGGCTTGGTATTTACCTCTTGGTATAGCTGGCGTGAATCTTGCCAGTTTTGCCAAATCTGAGCACTACTCCATTGGAGGTTACCACTAAATATACCCAGCAAAAGGATCAAGCTCAGAACACTGATTCCCGCGGGAACGCCGCCCCATAGCTTAGGTCTCCGCAACAAAAATCTCAGCAAAGCAAAACTCAAGGCAACCCCCAAAATTGCGGCCAGCAAAAGGGGCAGATAGGCACTCAGTTTGCCCAAAGAAAGCTCACTCCAAAAGATCGGCAATACTTCCGTCAACAAACTCCACTCATGGTATAGATTGGGTGAGACTCGATACAATCGCCAAGTAAAGAGGCCATAGAGTTGTAAAAAGACCAAAAAGGCCCAAGCTCCCCACCAAAGCCAGGTCCAAGTCCTTTTGCCTTGCGGATTGAGCCAAAGTAAGCCAATCCCCAAAAGCAGCCATTCCCCATTTAGCCAAGCGCTATTGGGCACTCCATAGAGAGGTCCCAAGACACAGATTGCGAGACTCAAACAGAGCCAGCAAAAGATCCATAAAGTAGGAGAAGCTAAAATTCGTTTCATGTGGTCCGCAGCAAGGCAATAAAACTGCGTCCAAATGAGAAGAGAAGCAAACCACTCAGCAAATAATACAGATATATACGCCAAGCTTCGGGTATGACCATACTTAGCGGCAGTCCAATCATAATCACTACCGCAATGATCGGTCCCCAGGGAAAGCGCTTTTCTTTTTGAGTAGGCGGCTTCCAGCGCATCGAAGCCAAAACATATAAATATCGAATCCAGCCCAAGCCCAAAATCCAAAGGGGAGCATAGCCTAACTCATAGAGAATATGCCCCACTGCCAGCACATAAAAGGCATCCGTTTCTTTGTCAAAATACTCACCGATGATAGAGGCAGAATTGGTTTTGCGAGCGAGAAAGCCATCGAGGCCGTCTAAACTTGCCACGATCAAGAGCGCGATCAGCAGAGGCCAAGGCTGATTAGCAGGCGCAAAAGCCAAGATCAAAAGGAGCAGAAATAGCCGCAAGGCCGTAGCCCAATTAGCCGGCCCGATCCCCCAAGGCAGCGCTTGCCATTCAGAGCGATTCATCACAAATAGGCCGATAAAAGAGGCCAAGCCAGCCGAAAAAAGCAGATATGGCCGATCAAAAAATACCGCCATACTGCTACCGATCAGCAACAGTATCGCATTCGTTCTCGTCCAACGCGTGATTTCGGGATTTACACTTGCGCCCATATATCTTGGTGGCTGACCCACATACTCAAAGCACCTAAACTGAGGGCTGAGCGTTTTTCTGCGATCCAGTCTCCTAATCTAGCTTGCTCCTCCGGAGAACGCAACATCTCCCCGATTGCAGACTCCATAAAGCCAAGCAAATAGCTTTGCATCACCTCATTTTCGGGTCCAATATGCCAGTAGCTAGGCGCCATTTGCACTTTGTAACCAAGCTCAGTCAACAATTTTCGCATCATCGCCGGTCCTTCTGCACCCATGGCCTGCCCAAATGCTTGTGGACGTTGCATATGTGCTTCATAGTGCGCGATCATTTCTAAATCATGATTGTTTTCGGGCTCGAAGCCCATGCCGGTATAGTTGAGACTCAAATACAGCGGTACTTTGGCGGCAAAGACTGGTTTTGCAAAAGCTAAAAACTGCTCCTCTGAAAACAGATCAAAGACCGCATTGGCCATTACGAGATCGGTATTGGGCAAGTCAAGGGCGCTGCTGATATCTAGCAGAGAGTGTTCTATTAGCTTCACCCTTTGGGGAACGCGCAGTCGCATCGCCTCGATCAGTAAGGGATCATGCTCAAGCAGCTGCCAATTGACAGCATCGGTAAGCTTGGGAGCAAAATAATTGTAGTTGGAGCCATAGCCCGCTCCCACATCCACGACAGAAGCTGCTTTAAAGCCTTGAAGATAGGTCAATACCTCTGATTCAAGCACAGGATGCCTCCCTTCGGCATCGAAGGGGTAACGGGTTTCTAACCAATGGGTAGGATAAGCGCTTATTTTTTCCATGAAAGCGTAGGCAAGGCACTCAGCACCCGATTTGCCACTTCGTGCCAGTCATAAGCATCTTCGGTGCAGCATTGCTGCGCGCGTGCATGAAATGACTCGAAGCGTTTGGGGTCTTGACTGAGTAGCTGAAATTCATCGAGCAAGTTATCTATACTGCCAAAGACAAGGCCATTAGAACCATGTCTTACGTGTGAGGCGGCATTGCCACCATCGAGAGTCAATATCGGTAACCTAAAGGATCTCGCCTCTTGGAGAGACATACCATAGGTCTCCATATAAGCGGTAGAGATGTAAAGATTTGAATAGCGATAATACCTTTGGGTCTTCCGCGGTAACAGAGAACCCGTCAAAAGCACCTTTTGTTGCAATTGGGGATATCGGTCTAGCAATTCGTGGCAGGCGGCAGCATAATCGGTTTCGATCTCATCCGAGCCAACGATGGTGAGATTGAAAGGTCCCATACGATCGAAGCGTTCGGCAAGGCCGTGCAAAAAAGGAAGGACTCCTTTGCGCTCCACCAAATTGGAAACCATCAGCGCTCTAACTTCTTCAGTATCTCCCTCCCGCCATACAGGTTGAAAACTCAAAGCCGGTGGCGCCACGACAATCTGCTCACTTGCAAAGCCTCTAAACTGCAAGTACTTGCAGGTATAAGGGCTCGTAGCCAAAAACCACTCAAAGCGCGCTAAAATATCAGCCTCATTTTGGGCGTACCAATCATCAGACTCGATGCCCTTGGGTGGATACAGGCTTTCGAGATGATGCACCAATAGGCCATGTATCATCGGCCCTTCTGCCAATGGTGGCAATGCCCCAAATTGATCCAAAAAGAGGGTATCAATCCAAAACAAACCTCTCAAGCCTTGTTCACGGGCTTCGAGATAGGCCTCAAAATCCATTACCTCTAGGTCAATATTCTTGGCCCGCAATGCGCCAATCAATTGGGCATTGTACAGATTGCCTCCACTGGGGATGTCTTGCATTTTGGGCAAGACGAAGTACCATTTTAGAGATTTCATCGCTTCAAATACTTGGCCGCAAAAAGGCAAGTCGCATAAGAAGGATAGGCAAAAGCAAAGCTTTTAAATGCCGAGATCCTTGTTGTTTACCTTAGCTTATATATCTCCCTCATACGAAGCCCAAGCCACGTGAGATTCACCCAGCGTAACTTTGAGTCTACCCGAAAAAGATGCTTTCACGGCTAATCCAATTTGTTCGTGAATATAGCGGGCGAGGAATTCTGTGGTTGTCAGCTTGCCGTCAAATTGGGGGAGATCGTCGAGATTTTGGTAATTGAGCGGGCTGAGGACCGCTTTGAGTACGTCGTGAGCAATCGCAATATCGATCACGATATTGTTTTCGTCTAGCTCTGGTGCCATAAAGCAGGCATCGATCACATAGGTCGCACCATGCAATTTTTGGGCAGGGCCAAAGGCTTCACTCGGCAAGGAGTGAGCAATCATCACATGATCTCTAATCGTAACAGTAAACATAGCTTATATTAGTATTCTACGCCCCACATCAATCCTTGGGGACGTTTATTTCGAACTTGATCAAACCAAGTTGGTAGATCTTCAAAAGGCACCCAATGAGTCAAATGCTCATCATAGGCACTGTCGGCTAAAAGCCTAAAGACAGCCGTTTTGCGACGCAAATAATCCCAACGAGGGGTGCGCTCAGGGCTGATATAACTTACTTGCGAAGAAATTATCTGCTTACGTTGGGCATGAAAGCTGCCTCCGAGTTGTAGCGAAGTCTCTTTGGTTCCAAACCAGCTTAGCTCGACGACTTTGCCTCCTTGGCTCAGGGAATCGATACAGAGCTGTAAGCCTGGAGTACTTGCCGTGGTATGAAAGGCACAGTCGTAGTTTTTGCCCGGCGGGCGAACGCTAAATCCCATGTCCGCGGCCAAGGCAGCCCGCCAAGGATCAGCATCCCACACTGTGAGTTCGATACCCGGAATACCTTGGAGGATACGCGCCAGTAGAGAACCAATGCTACCAAATCCCAAGACCAAAACTTTGTCTCCAATGGAAACGCCGCTATCCCATATGCCCGTGATTGCAGTCTCAACATTGCTTGCGAGCACTGCTCGGCGAGGGGAAACGTTCTCCGGCACGAGAAATAAACTCTCTACCGGCACCCAACAACGGTCTTGATGCGGATGCAACAAATGCACACAGCGACCTTCCCACTCATGGCCAAGCGTAACCACCTCCCCTACCAAGGAATAGCCATACTTGATGGGAAAACTAAAGTCGCCTTCCATAAAAGGCACTTGCATACTCTCATATAGCCCTGCGGGAACGCCGCCTTTGGCCACCAGCTGCTCGGTACCCGTGCTGATCAGAGAATAAGCAGAGCGCACCTCCACATAGTCTGGCTTGTGGTCAGTGGGATAGCTGTTGGTACGGAGTTCAGATTTTTGGGCATTAATATGCCAGAGAGATTGAGCTTGCATTAGGCTTTATCACAGATTTGACCGACAAACATCATACTGTTTCCGACCGGCACAAAGGTAAAAGGATCTAATTTGATCGAATCCTTGACTTCACCAATCTCAGGGAGCTTGATAGAAGAAATGCCCGAACCAAACAGACGCGGAGAAAAGTGAAGTTGTAAAATATCGACAGCTCCATCATGCAAAAAATTGGAGGTTGTCTGGGCTCCTCCTTCAATATAAACTGAGCAAATCCCTCTTTCATAGAGGCACTCTAGGATTTCAATACCGCGCCAACGACCCTGACTTTTGTCTCGCGAGACGTATTCTAGGCGCTGGTCTTCTGATAGCTTTCCATTGCCCAAGACCAAAACCGGATCGGGGCAAGAACGCCAGAGGCTACTAAAATCATGGGCCGAAGTACCCACGACAATCCGTTTGGGGTTGCTGCCTTTGACATGCCTCGTAGTCAAGGAGGGCTCATCCGCCACTAAGGTCTGTGAACCGATCAAGATACCATCGCAAAGAGCCCGCATCCGGTGAGCGTGGATGAGGTTTTCTTCAGAGCCTATCCAGCGGGAGTCGCCACTTTCGGTGGCAATACGTCCATCCAGGCTTTGGGCAAAATGAGTGATGGAAATAGCTCTTTTTTGCCGGTGGGCATGATAAGGCAGAAGACAGTATGGCAAATAGTCTCTCAACAAAGGAAGCAAATCCGCAGAAAGAAGGCTCGGATCGTCGAGCTGGACGGTAAACATATTGATCGAACGTACCCAACAGACGGACTTGTTTTTTCCAACTAGAGGAGGTCGCTTGTCCCAATAAACTCCGATTAAGCGTTCCCCATCTTGGGGCAATACCAAGGCATCAGCTGCCCAACGAGGCTCAGCCTCGCCAAAGGTAAAACTCAGCCACTGAAAAGGAGCCTTATGAGAGCTCAATTCCGTTTGTAGGGTCAATAATGCCTGCCAGAGAGAATCCATATCCTTATTCACTGAGCCAATGGCCCATCAAATTACGCTTGGTATCAAGATAAAATTTATTTTCGGCATGCGCCGGAATCTGCAAAGGGATCCGATCTACCACCTGCACTTGGCTATCCGCAAAAGCATTGAGCTTTTCGGGATTGTTGGTGAGAAGGTTGAGGTGTGAAACCTGCAAATCTTCGAGCATAGCGATGGCGATCTCATAACGACGATCGTCTACGGCAAAGCCCAAATGAGTATTGGCATCAGCAGTATTGAGCCCACTGTCTTGTAGGTTGTAGGCTTTCATCTTGTTGATCAAGCCGATGCCCCGCCCCTCTTGTCTCAGGTAAACCAAGACTCCTCCTTCTTTGGCGATCAGAGAGAGCGCCATTTGTAGTTGCTCTCCACAATCGCATCTCCCAGACCCAAAAACATCTCCCGTCATACACTCAGAATGCAAGCGCACCAAAGCAGGTTTTTGTTCATTCCACTCCCCGCAATACAGGGCCAAATGCGGCTGGTCAGGATTTGGGCCAGGATAAGCACGCATCTGAAATTCTCCCCAATGGGTTGGGAGTCTGATCTCCTCCAGTGCGCCTACCTTCATACCTCTATCCTTTGTATTCAGTAATTTTCCATTCATATCGTACTTCATAACAAGCGAGCATACACATCACCCGAACGATCATTTTCGCCATAACTCGCTAAAATGGCTTTCATTTCGCTGCCACTGATCCAAGATTCGCGCTCAAACTGCTGTGATTCACCAAATGACCAATTGTATTCATATGAGCCAATGCGATCAATCTCATCTATACAATCAAGGGCGCTCTGTATGCTTGGGATAAAATATTCGTAAGAAAGAGTAGGGATTGCAGTCTGCAAACCCTTAAGAATTGGCAATTCAAAATCCTCCACATCCAGCTTACAAAAATCAGGAATGCCGTATTGCTCGATGAGTTGTTCTAAACTATAAACGGGTACTTCAATGGTTTGGTCCCATTGGACGTGAAAGGAGGTTTTATCGGCCATGGCTTGTCGCCAAGATTCGTCTGCAAGGGTGCTGATCGTCGGAGTCAACTCACTCACATGCAAAGGCAAATGACCGGAGCGTTCGCCAAGGGCGGCCTCTAAAAGGGTAAAATTGGCATTACGACCAAAATGACGCTTCAAATAGTGAATGCAGGCAGGTTGTGGTTCGACAGCAATCACCTTGGCCCCTAAAGCAAGCCAGGCATCTGAGCGATTGCCAAGATGAGCTCCTACGTCAAAACAAAGGCTTCCTTTAGTCACAAAAGGAGCATAGAACCGCTTGAGACGTTGGCGGTTTCTTGGTTTTGCATAATACATGATCCGGGAACGTAAAATTCCCAATCTTTGTCTGATCTTCATGTGTAAATGAGCTGCCTATCCTGCGGACCACTCAATCAAATAGCTGGTGTGAGATCGCAAGTTGATCACACGCCCTTCGTCAAGGATAAGATACTGGCCCCTAATGCCTTGCAGGGTACCTGTTATCTCTGGAATTTTATCGAGCTTGAGGCTTTTTACTTTTTCCGGATAAGCCTCTACCGGATATGTTATTTCTGTTATCTCGCTTTGCGGAACGATATACTCTTGGTATTCTGCTGGTAAGAGCGACTGTGCCTTTTCGATCTCCTCAGCCAAATCCAATTCTGTGTTCATCTGATTGGAGAGCATTTTGCGCCAATTGGTTTTATCGCTCATATGATCCTTGAGAGCAACTTCGATTTCTCCAGCCAAGCGGCGATAAGGCACATTAGCAATTTGGACAGCTTTCCACGCTCCTTGATCGATCCAGCGGGTGGGGACTTGATCATGACGTGTAACGCCAACTTTGACGCCGCTGGTCAGGGCGAGATACACTACATGAGGTTTGACATGATGAGTTTGCTCCCATTCAGGGTCGCGGCCATTACCGAGATGACCTTCACAAAGTTCAGGGCGAATGATGCAGGGCGAGTTTTCGGGGGCTTTTTGAAAATGCGGAAAGCAAAAGCCTTGACCATAGGACTTATTGGTCTTTCGGCCACAGATTCGGCAATTAATTTCTCCTTGAAAGGCCAACTTGATTGGCTTCCCAATCCAATCGTTTACCAAAAAGGTATCCTCTCCCAAAGTCAAAGAGTATTGAACGGTATCTCCAAGTTGGGAAGACATTTTGCGCAGATTGCCGCGGTATAC
>JBCAWW010000022.1:0-16522 GCA_038534415.1 Bacteroidota bacterium
AAATGTCGTTGTAGGCAATTTCGCCATTGGGAGCGCTCATATAGATCCCATCGCGACCACACTGGTAGATCGTATTGCGTTCAATCACACTGCCCGCCGCGTTGCAGCGAATACCATTGGAGTGATTGCCGATCGTATTGAAGTAGCGCACCACATTACCTTCTAGTCTAATGCCGCTGAGATTGCCCCAGCCCTGAACCCAGATGCCATTGGTGCTGCCGTACTCGATCACATTGTTTTGCAGTAAGACATCATTGCCCTGCACCGCCACTGCACCCGTACTGAGTTGAGCATTGACATTGTCAAAAGCATCGAGTGTATTGAGGCAGTGGCTAAAGGTGCCGTTTCGTACGATACAGCCATCTCCTTTGATGAGCACACGCCCGCCAAAGGCGTCAATGCCATCCACGATGATGTAATTTCGGTTGATGTCTATGGTTCGTTCCCGAGCCGCATAGCTAGCAGTACCTTGATTGGGATCGCTATTGGCGGGAGCCTGAAAGTAAAGCGTTCCACCGGAGGTGTCATAATACCACTCTCGCTCATAGTCCAAGGCCTCTAGCTTGCCAAACAGGTAAAACTGCCCGCGATTGCCATTGCGAAAAACCGTCGGATTGTGGACAGAAAAGGGCCATTTGCTAATATCGACTATGGGAAATTGCAGCTTGGAAGGCGTAGAAGCAGTAATCTGTCTCGTCCAACTCGCGCCCGAATGTGCCCCCAAATACCAGACATATCCACCGGTCCAATTGATGTCTAAAATATTGTTGGCCGTAATCTCATTGGCCCCTCCACCTGTAACGGGGATGGTATTGGGTATGAAAAGATTGTGGTCCGTATTGTTGGGCCATTGAGCGATGTCCATGGCTGCCCCATCGTAGTACAGCATATTTTGTCGGCCTAGACTCATCGAGACAGGAGTCTGATAGATATCGTTTTGGTACAGTGTCCAAGTTGAGATCGGCTCAGTGGCAGAGACGACGACCTCATCCTCCCCAAAGGCCATAAAGACAATGGGGGCATTGGCAGTACCGTGATTGCTGGGCGAAAGTAACTCTCGATAAGTTCCTGCCTTGATAAAGCAGCTATCACCTGCTTGCATGATCGTGGCGGCCTTTGAAATCGTCAAAAAGGGCTCAGATTCGCTGCCACTATTGGTATCACTCCCAGATTTTGAGACGTAGTAATTCGCTCCAAAGCTCGACAGTGGCAAGCAGAGGAGAAGCAAAAGCAATTTTGTAGGCATGTTTTTTTACTTATTCCAGTTTTGTTGGATGATGGCTTGAAGGCTAGGAAACTCTTTGTCCGTTTCATTAAGCGCCTGCCTTTGGGCTTTGAGTTCTGCTTTTAGGCTGGCAATGATCTCTTGGTATCGGGGATCGTCATAGCGATTGCGGAGTTCGTGGGGATCGTTTTGCAGATCATAAAACTCCCAAGCGACGGGCGCCACGTCCTTGACGGGTTCGTATTGCTTCCACCAATAGTATTTTTGGCCCTCTTCCTCCGTTTTGTGGTGGGCGCTATAGTACATGATCAGTTTGTAGCGATCAGTCCGGAGGCCAAAGTGAGCCGGTACTTCATGATGGATCATATGCATCCAATAGCGATAGTAGGTAGCGCTTCGCCAATCAGATTCCTCCTTACCAGCTAAGGTATTGGCAAAACTATGACCTTGCATATACTCTGGGGTATCTCCTCCTGCTAAGGCGAGCATAGTAGGGGCATAGTCAGAATTATTGACCAGCAGATCGCTTACTGTACCGGCTTCAACTCCTGCCGGATAATGCACAATGAAAGGCATACGCATCGATTCTTCATACATCCAACGCTTGTCTTGATAATCATGCTCACCGAGCATCATGCCTTGGTCTCCGGTATAGATGATGACAGTATTTTCCCAAAGTCCGGCCTCTTTGAGATAGGCAAAGAGGCGTCCGAGATTGTCGTCTACGCCTTTGACACAACGGAGATAGCGCTTGAGATACTCTTGGTAAGAAAGGTGGGTAGCTTCGTCTTCGCCGAACGCTTCTAATCCATAAAACTTGACGTAATTACGGCGGAAGTGGCGATTGGAAACCGAAGTACCCACATACTGCGCTAGGCTATCATTGCGGCCTCTAGTGGCTTCGGAGCCAAAATAAGGCTGATTGTAAAGGCTAGCAGGCTCAGGGATTTCAACATCGGCTAAGTAGGATTCGTAGCGAGGCGCAAACTCAAAGTCATCATGCGGCGCTTTGTAGTGATGCATCAAAAAGAAGGGCTGTTCTTTGTCCAAACGCTTGAGGTAATCAAGGCTCAGATCGGTGATGATATCAGTAGAATGTCCTTGGTACTCGACAAAATTATTGGGCCACTGGCCTTTGCCTTTCGTGCGCAGTTTGGGATCAAAATAATCTCCTTGGCCAGCAAGCACTTGATAATAATCAAAAGCTACAGGCTCGTTTTTGAGGTGCCATTTACCAATGATAGCCGTACTATAACCCAGTTTTTTCATCTCCATCGGCAGATACTGACGCTCTACCGGCAATTCGTCGTCGAGGTCAAGCACGCCATTGGTTTGGGGATATTGTCCGGTAATGATGGTCGCACGACTCGGCGTGCAGATCGAATTGGTACAAAAAGCACGTTCAAAGCGCATCCCCCCTGCGGCGAGTTGATCGAGATTGGGAGTCGGATTGAGGCTCGCTAGTCTGCTGCCATAGGCCCCAATCGCTTGAGTCGTATGATCATCAGACATGATAAAGATGATATTGGGCTTTTGGCCTTGAGCGTTTAGGTTTACGGCCGTGCCGAACGCTAATATCCCGAGGCAAAAGCCAAGCTTAAGGTAGTAGTTGAGGAGTATTTTAGTATCGTCCATAGAGCAGTTTATTGTAGTACAATCTTTTGGGTGTGTCGACCCGTCCTTCCTACAATCTCTAATATATAAATCCCGCTTGCCAAAGCGCTAGTATCTATTTTGGCAATAGGGCTTTGGCTTTGGACAGTACGGAGCAAGCTCCCTTGTAGATCAAAAAGACTGATCTGCAAGGGTCCCTGAGCATAGGCTTCAATATTGAGATAGCCCACATTGCTGGGATTAGGATATACTTTTACGGCGAGTTGATTGCTGGCCTCTTCTACCGAAGTAGTGGGCGTACTTAGCTCCCAATCGGGGCCAGCTACCCAAGCTTCGCCTCCTTGCTCATAAGCGCCCACATCGGGGCTAGCGCCTACATAACCATCGGTATAGCCGGCGATTACTCTCCCTGCGTCGATAGCTGAAGAATTGGCCTTGGGCATATAATTGCTTGCCGCCATATCCTCAAAGGGATTAGCGTTGAGGCTCAGCGCGATGGAGTTTTGCTCATCCGAAGCATGAAAAGTCGGCTCATTGGAGAGCGTATTGTAAAGCTGGACATTGGTAAAGGTGTAACCATTGACCCAGCGCCCCATGGATGCGCTGCGAGGGCCATCGTTGCTCCAGAGGGTATTGTTGTACATCAGCAAGTTTTTACCCGCCCAATTGATCTGGATACAGCTCCACTCTAAATTCCAAAGGACATTGTGATCGACGATGACGTCTTCGGTCGAATTGTCAAGATAAATCCCTGTCCCTTTGTAGCTGTCAAAGTGCTCGTTGCGCGAAGCGATATCATGAATCCAGTTGTGATGAATCCGAGTATTGTTGTATTGCCCACAGCAGAAGTAAATCCCACCGCAATCGTCATTGATCAGATTGGTGTGATGGATATCATTGTAGCCGCAATCACTGCCACTACCGCCGCCTCTGATACCATCGCGCCCTGCGCTAAAGATTTCGTTGCGCCTCAGATCATTGTTCCCGCGGAGTTCGACTGGAGCAGCATAACTACCGAGATAGTTAAAATGCCCAATAAAGTTATTGTCCACCACATTATTGCTGCCTTTGAGCACGATACCGTTGGCGGCTCCCCATTGGATATTGTTGTGTTCGATGAGGTTGCCGGTAGCATTGTCATCTAGCTCGATGCTCGCATCTCCCACAAAGGCCGCCGAGGTCGAGGCAATGGTATGATTGCCATACAAAATCTCACAATTACGCACCACACAGCCTTGAGCGCCTTTCATTCGTATGTTGGCGCCTGTAATCACAAGACTATCAAGGACGATCTGAGATTTGTTGGTCAAATTAAAAGCCTGCGTACGGCGACGCACTAGCACTCCCAAAGTGGAAGGATCCACATCATCTGGAGCCCAGAAATAGAGCTTTTTTGAAAAAGACTCTAAAAACCATTCTCCTGGCGCATCCAGCGCATCCAGCGAGTTCATCAAGAAAAATTCGCCCCCATTGGTCGGGCTATGACTCCCCCCATATTGCCAATCGTTCGACAAAGTCGGATAAGAAATTTGCCCCGCACTAGCAGCTGTAATTTTCTTGCGCCAAGAGGTCCAGCGGCTTTTACCGATAAAGTAAACCACTCCCCCCATTTGCCAAGGGATGTCAGGAATATCGCTATGACTCAAAGTAGTATTCGTGCCGGTAATTTTGATCGCCTCGAGGTCAAAAGGATCAAAATTGGTCTTATTGGGCCAGCGAGCCAGATTCATCATCTTACCATCAAACAGCACTTGGTTTTGGTCGCCGAGGTTCCATGATAGCTGCGCCTCATAGATATTGCTATTGGGTTGTTGCGTCCATGTATCCACCTGATCATAGCCTGTAATCTCTACTCTCGCATCCTGAGCTGCTTTGAATACGAGATTGTTATTGCCGGGAGTGATGCGTTCCGCGTAGCGGCCCTCCCCTATGATACAGCTATCGCCCGGCATCATGGTATTGGCGGCCTGTTGGATGGTCAAGAAAGGCGCGGCAAGCGTACCTGCATTATTATCGTCGCCTGACTTGGCAACATAATAAGTAGTCGCCAGCAAGAAATTGCACTGCACAAAAAGCAGGATCAGAAAGCAAGAAATGAACCTCATAGTTTTGGCTTAGATTTTAATTCTAAAATAAGGTATAGCAAGCGTTTAGCTATGGTGCCAAATCATATCAACAAGGGAAATCAACACCAGTGCTAGAGATCAGATGGGCTTCCAGAGGGGCGCTTCATTTTTTTCGTCTAAGCCTATCGGCATACATATCCCTCCCGATTTTTGGGGTTTGTTTGCTTCTTGGACTGAGGAGTTGTGGGTCTACGGCTTCGCCGAACGCTTTTGCTCATTCAACAAAGCTTCATTTTGACTATCTCGAGTATATCGCAATACCAAAGGAGGGCCTTGGCCACGTGCCGCTTTGACTGACGCTTGACAGACGACTCGAAGTTCGGCCAGCTTAGCATACTTTGTGGTATCTTTGACTAAATTATGTGCCTCCATCGGATCATATTGTAGATCATACAGCTCCTCATAGACGATTTCTTCGCCATTAAAGGGCGCCTCAATAAAGGAGCGATACAAGGCGATCTCAGGATCATGCACTCCATATAGCATTTGGTTGAGATTGATCCCCAATGCCTTGGCAGTAGCAATTTTATGCAAGACGGAGAGATTATTGTTGCGATAGTAACGGATGTATTTCCAGCGCTTGTCCTGTACCGCCTCGCAGCGCGGATTGCCAAAGTGAGTGGACCAAAGGTTTTCGGTAAATACGTACTCCCTCAGGACGATATCCTCCCCAGCCAATAGTGGGCTGAGGTCCTTGCCTTGAAAGCTCTCCGGCACAGTTATACCGGCCATTTTGAGCATAGTAGTGGGGATATCAATGGTCTGGGCCAAGGCATCGGTTTGCTGACCCCTATCTCGCCTAGGCCTCCTAGGATCAAAAAACATCATCGGCACATGGCTTACTTTTTCATAGCAAAGGGCCTTACCCCCTAGCCCATACTCCCCCATAAAAAGTCCGTGGTCAGAGGTGAAAATGAGGACCGTATTATCACTCAAACCCAGCTTTTCTAGCTGTTCCCGCAATTGTCCGACCATACGGTCTATGCCCGTCATGGCTTGCATTTGCCGGATATAGCGCTCTTTGAGCAAGTCAGGGGTATCGACAAAGTCGTAACTATGCTGCCGATCTTCTACTTTGAGTAAGTCTGCGGGTAATTTAGGATGGGTGATATCTGCCTTGGCGACATAGTTGGCTGGTAGAGGGATCTCCTGATCTCGATAAAGCGACTTATAAATCTCATCGTCGCTCTCTCGCAATTCCATACGGCTCGTACTAGCACTATGCGGCAGATTGAAACAAATCGATAGCATAAAGGTCTGATCGCTCGGCCGTTGATCCAAAAAGTGTAGCGCTCCCGCCAGTTTCCGAGCATTGGGATCGAGAAAATCCGCCACACCTTCTTGCATGATCTCGACCTGCGTATCAGACTCCGCATCATCAAAAATCTGATGACGACTCTTAGGATAAAAGGTCAAGTGTCCATGCCCAGCGTACCAATAGTCAAAACTCTTTTCCATCAAACCGCTTTGATAGCCTCCGCGACCTATGGGTGCATGATTTTTGCCAATCCAGCCCGTATAGTAGCCCGCCTCTCGCATCAATACAGGATAGGAATTTGCCCAAGCTGCTTCTGAGACACTCGTGCCCGAATTGAAATTCACTCCATGCTTTCGTTCATACTGACTGAGCAAGATCGAAACTCGGCTTGGTGTGCAAATCGCGCTCGTAATATGAGCATTGGTAAATAGTACCCCATCCTCCGCCAACTGATCTAGATGAGGGGTCTGCACGATCGGATTGCCGGTACAGCCCATCATGCCATAAGACTGATCATCGGTCAAAATGAAGATGAAGTTGGGACGCTCTTGCGCAGAGAGGGAGCCGTAGCTTGCGATTATCAGCCAACAAGCAAGCAAAAACCGAGTCTGATGTTTCATCTAGATTATTTTTTCTGTGTAGTTTACCCCTGTCTTTCCCCCCTACCAATCCCACTGGCTGAGTTCAAAAGCATTGAGCCAAATCCCTTTATTGCTTTCGCCTTTGAGGTGAATTTGGACAGGATGGGTGCCATCACATTCAAAAATCAATTCATGCGTAGCGGCATGATCAAACTGCATATTTTTGCCCTCTGTCAGCTCGACCCAATCGTTCGCCGCAGGCGTTTCTCCCGCTAAACATAACGAAATCCTGCGCTCAAAAGGGATTTTTTGGATTTGGAGTTTTTCTAAGTTCGCACGATTAGGGTCCATCAAATCCGAATTACTTCTCGGGGCGTGATGCCAGGTGGTGAGTTTGTATTTTCCGGCCGCTAAGTCGCGGAACGTCAGCACCAAGCCTTCGTCATCAATCCCCAGTACGCCATCGCCATAAGCATAGCCGTATTTACCGATCACGTTCATCTCACCCAACCAACGTAAGATCCCAGTCTCCGATGCAGTCGCGATAGTGGCTCGATAGCCTCCTAATGCCTCGCTCACATACTCTTGGGTTTGTGGATCAGTCCCATACCATGCAGGCCAGCCAAATTGTACCAATTGTGCCGGAGACCCGATATCCACTCTTTGGCGGGCGAAGTCATAAATAGGCTGGGCGTGCGTCGCGATATAGTCAGGATTGTAGGCAGTGGTTTGTAGACTCGCCGAGGCAGTTTTTAGCTTGGGTGATTTTGCCTCAATGGTGATCTCTCCCACCTCAGTGCCAGCACGGATCAAAACCGGCGCAACTCCATACTCCGTAAACATAGGATTAGCGTTGATATCCGCCCCATCACCGACGATACTCCCCGGACCTTCAATGGCAAACGCCACCTCAAGTTCCGCATCTCGGATCCTAGTACCATTTTTGTCTACCAAATGCGCATAGGCCACGACTATGTCTGCTCCGTCCGCGACGAAATCTCTCCCAATCGTATCAAGCTCCAATCGAATCCCGCTCGCTTTTTGGGGCGTTTGTATGCTTGTCTCTGCTATTTTCACTCCTTCGGAGAACGCTTGGGCACGTAGCTCCCCCGCTTGAAAGTTGTCTATTTCAAAAATGAAAGGAGCGTGATCCAAACCTTCGTAGATGGAATCTTGGCTAGGGCCTTGACGAGCGATCATTTGACCGTTGACCGATAACGCTACTTCCTCCCCATTGCTATATACAGTTAAGCGTTCCACGGAGGGGATCCAATCCTCCTCTATCCAAATATAGGGTTCCTCCTTATACTCAGCAGGATACCACATCAGCCCCGGTCTCGGATAACGAAAGACCGTCATCGCGCCGCTACGAGTCCGATCGATGGGATCATTGGCCTTGTCGTGGGTTGGGTGAAAGGTATAGTAAGCATGCGCTGTCCAAGAGATCAAACCCGTCATCATAGGATCACGTTTGTACTTGGCAATTTCGGCGGGACCATTGCGACCTTCCATGGCAAACATTGGCTCCGAGCGATCCCAAATAAAGGGGCCGTAGAGCATATTCGCATTGATATCGGTCAATCCAGAGGATTGCCAGCCCGTCCAGCGAGCGCCTTGGGAGGCAGTCAATCGATTAGGATCTTCTTGCTTGATGGTGTTGTGAACCCGAGCGACATAGCCCCGATGATTGATGCCCCCACCCCAAATCACAATAGATGGGTGATTGCGATGGTTGCGTACCATAGTGCGGGCCGCTTGCTCAAAATTGTCCCACCAACGCGGATCAGTTGACATGGAAATCCAACTAGGCGCTTCCTCATAAACCAATATGCCGAGCTCATCACAAGCCTCCATAATGGCATCATCTTGCGGATAGTGAGCCGTACGCATGATATTGAAGCCCAATTGCTTGAATTGGAGCATGTCTTTGTAATGCAAAGCATTGGGGAGGGCGTCGCCGATATAGCCATAGTGCTGATGCCGATTATAACCCAAGAGTTTGATCGGTTTATTATTGAGGATAAAGCCACGGACCGGGTCCAAGTAAAATTTACGGACGCCTAGTTTATTTTCGAGACAATCGACAGTCTTACCCCCTAAGACCACTTGGCTGTTGACGCGATAGAGATAAGGATTTTCGGTATCCCAGAGATGGAGATTGTCTTCGATACTAGCGATTTGGTCAAATTCATGATCCTGACCTGACGCGATATTGGCTTCTTGAACCAATTTGAGTACGACTAGTCCTTCTTGATCCACCACTCTTGTGATCAGCTGACAAGCTTGCTCTGTATCATATTCGTTGCGCACCACCGTCTTGACCGAGATGGTCGTATTCATATTGACGGGATCGACTGTAGGAGTAGTGATATTGACGCCGGCATGCAAAGCCTCCCAATTGAAGGTGATGTGCATCGGATCGGTTTCGACTAGATAAACATCGCGGTAGAGTCCACTAAACTTGACGTAGTCAAAAGGTCCTGGATCAGGCGGTACATGTTCTTGGCGACGATTGTCCAATTTGAGGGTGATCTGATTGGGAGCGCCGCGTTCTACGAAGGAGGAAATATCAAAATGAAAGGGCGTATAACCGCCGACCGAATGCTGCCCGACATGGACGCCATTGACCCAGAGGTCGGTGATTTGATGAGCGCCCTCAAATTCGAGGAAGACCTTTTTGTTGGGATCTGCAGTGACATCAACCATCTTGCGATACCAGCCTACTTGTCGTTGAAAGACAAGTTGCGTTTTTTCATCTTGTAGCCCATCCAAGGCTAGTGAGGTCAGGGAAAAAGTATGCGGCACATGCACTTCCTCCCAGCTTGCCCCCGCCTCGTCTGCAAAATACTTAGCCTCAGGATCGCCCAAGTGAAACTGCCAGTTTTGATTGAGGCAGAGTTTTTGGCGTTCGCTTTGGGGATAGCCATGGGGTAATTGGGCCTGAACGAGAGAAAAGCCGCAAAGCAATAGGAGTAAAAATTGAGACGTCCTTTTCATAAGAGATTAGTTGAGCGGGAAAACGCATCAAAATATGGGATAACAAGCAAATCCGTCATTCCGGAAAATCTTGGGAGTTTCCGGACAATATTTATCCGGAATCTTTAGCCGTGGTCTAGACGAAACGATCAGATTCCGGATATTTTTTCTCCATACTGTCGAAAATATTCCGGAATGACGCCTGCTTAGGTTTGATGCATCTAACGATTAGTTTATTTGAGTGGCACGGACATAGTAAGCGCCAAGATTGAGGTCGCCTTCGCCTTCAAAGAAGGTTTTGAGACGCGTTGGGCCAGCTTCTAGGTCCAATTGAAATTTTATTGAGTGGGCCTTAGCTTCGACGGCTTTGGCCATAGATTTTCCAGCGATTTCGATACGCGCATTTTGGATGGGCAAGGCCTGACCAGCGGGTATCGTTTTCCCTCCGGGAACGGCTGCTTTTTCAGCTAGGCCCGCAGTGATCGCGAGACCACTCTCCTCCGGCCAACGCCACAATTCAAATTCATAGGTGCCATTTTGGGCGATCTCTATAGCCCAATCGCCATTGACGAGGCGTCCGCTACGGATATGATTTTGGTGCCAAGCGGCATTTCCTTTGTTGCCAAAATTATCGGTGATGTTATGCCAATCATGGCCATAGAGCATCACGGAGGACTCTTTTTCGCCGATCAAGGCACGACTGAGATTTTGAAAGCCGGGTTCAAGCTCCGCCCACCAAGCTTCATAGGCCTTTTGCAAGGCAATGACTTTTTCAGGATGCTCCGTAGCAATATTGTTTTGCTGGCTGGGATCGAGGCGGATGTCGTAAAGCTCATCTTGATTGATGAGTCGCCATTTGCCTTGCATGGTGGCTGACTTCTTCCACTTTTCAGGCCATTCATCTCGCTGAGTATCCGTAATGATTATGCGTTCCGCGAAGCGGTCATCTCCCTCCTCTCCACGTAAAAGCGGCGTAATCACGGTCCCATCTAAGGTGAGCTTAGCGGGCGCCTCCAAAGACAACAAATCCATAAAAGTCGGAATCAGATCAACATGAGCCGTCAAAGCATTCACGTCCTTAGCGCCTCCGATCTCACCCCCTGGCCAACGCAAAAAGCAGGGTACACGATGACCACCTTCGTATTGACTGCCCTTGAGACCACGCATGCCAGCATTGAAGCCTTTGAGGCGCTGGCCGCTTTTATCCAGTTTTACCCCGCCAGCAGTACCATTGTCGGTCATGAAGACGAGCAGGGTATTTTCGGCGAGGTCCCATTCTTCTAGCTTGGCGAGTAATATGCCCATGTTTTCGTCCAAATTGGCGATCATGCCATAGAAGTTGGGATTGGGGATATCTGGATTGTCGAGATAGGGCTGTAAATAAGTTGAATCCACATGAAAGGGTCCATGCGGCGCATTGGTGGCGAGGTAGGTAAAGAAGGGTTTTTCCTTGTTTTGCTCGATAAAGTCTAGCGCAGCGTCAAACCAAATATCAGTGCAATAGCCTTGCTTTGGCTCAGGCGTTCCGGCACGGAAATACGTATCATCAAAATAGTCGTTGTCCCAATAGTCCGGCATCTGACCGACTCCGCCGCCACCATGATAGAAGGCGGTGTGAAAGCCTTGATCCTGCGGTCGGAAAGGATAGCTATCACCGAGGTGCCATTTGCCAAACATGCCCGTAGCATAGTCATTGGCAGCAAAGATTTCGGCCATGGTAGTTTCCTCACCCGGCAGCTGCGAACGTCCCGCGATGGTATGCCAGACACCGACTCGATTGCAATTTTGCCCACTCATCAAAGCAGCCCGCGTTGGAGAGCAAGTCGTCCCTACATGAAAGTCGGTTAGCCGAACGCTTTGGCTGTATAACTGATCGATATGAGGGGTTTTGAGATAAGGGTTGCCGTGGCAAGCCAAATCACCATAGCCTTGGTCATCGGTCATGATCAAGATGACATTGGGTCGCTGCGGAGCGGGTGCTTTGGCGGGAGGTTTACAAGCCCAGGCAAAGCAGCCAATTAGTAGGATTGTTAGTAGTTTTTTCATTTTAGTAGTCGTATTTCAGCTTAGTCCTTGAAAGTCAAGTCGTATAAATCTGCGAGATCAAGCGTATCCTCCATTTGCGCTTGTAGGGCCATTAATTCGCCAAACATTTGCTTGCTTTTGGCTTTGTATTCGGGCTGGTCGGAGAGGTCTTGCATTTCATGAGGATCGGCATTGAGGTCAAAGAGACGTACTTTTTGCGCTTTGGGATAGACGATCAGTTTGAAATCATCTTTGCGGATCATCCGCTGAAAGTCGATATAGCAACCATAGATCGCCTGATAATGACTTTGAGGATCGGCAGACTGTGTGAGGTCTAGGAAACTATTGAATTCTAGATACTCAGGCTTGGGTACCCCCGCTAGTTCCAGAGTAGTAGCCATGATATCTTGGAGATAGACGTCGGCACTGATTTTACCGCCTTGCGGAACGCTTGGCCCTTTCACCATGAGCGGTACCCGGATGCTGTGGTCATACATATTTTGCTTACCCATGAGGCCATGTTCGCCAAGGGCTAAACCATGATCAGCCGAAAAGAAAATATAGGTATTATCCAGTGTACCACTTTGCTCGAGGGCATCGAGGATTTTGCCGATCTGCGCGTCGAGATGGGTAATGATGGCATAATACTCTTTGATATGGACTTTGGTGGCGTATTCGTTGCGAGGAAAAGGCGCTAAAGCAGCATCGCGTAGGCTTGGCCCATTGCCGCTTTCGTCTTGATAGGGATATTTGGCTAACCAACTCTCCGGTAGCTCGATCTCTGCTAGGGGATATTGATCGAGATAGCTTTGGGGCGCTTGACGGGGATCGTGAGGGGCGTTGAAAGCGAGATACATAAAGAAAGGATCGGCCTTTGCGCTGGCCGCTGCGATAAAATCGAGCGCATCATCTTTGAGGACTTCACTCCAATGCTTGCCGCCTTCCCAAAAGCCTCCCATCGCCGTGTCGGTCGGCAGCCAGCTTTTGTCGTTAGGACCGAGGGGACGATTGTAGCCTAGCGGCATAATCGATTGAGGGTCTTGCCCAGAGTCTTCGAGTTCTGCGAAGCGGGCCACCATCTCAAAATGCTCCCAACGATCCTTGGGCATACCCGGACGTATGTGCCGGGCATGATCAAAGATGAGATCGGCTTTTGCATCTACATGCCATTTGCCAGTCATATAAGTATCATAGCCTGCACCCGCCATCAGCTTGGACCAGGTATGTTGTAGGGCAGTGCTATCGCCTTTGATCCAGTTTTGGCGAAAGCGATTGGCCCGCCAGACTGAGCGCCCACTATTGAGCATAGCACGAGAAGCAGCACAGACGGCTCCATTCCAAGCCCCCATATTGTAGGCATGGGTAAAGGTGGTGCCTTCCTTTACTAAACGGTCGAGATTAGGGGTTTTGATGGTTTGATTGCCTAGGGCGTGGATGGCCTGATAAGTCAAATCGTCTGCAAAGAGAAAAACGATATTAGGCGGTGCTTGCGCTAGAGATGAGCGTTCGGCGCAGCCGGTCAAACCCCAAAAAGATAGCAGTAATACAGAAAGGTATCTCATCATAAAAGTAAAGGTACAAGGCAATGGATGGCGGTGTCGCCTACTAAAACGACACCGCACGACTAACTAAAATACTAACTTAGGTATGCCCGAATATCTCGGAAACCAAACTGACTACTATTTCTCATCTCTGATAGAGGTATTTTTTCCAACGGTTTAGTGAATAATGGGAGTATTTACCCCCCCTCTCTCCCGATAAATCGGGATCGATTCCCCTCCTGGGAGAGGAGGAAAAAGCCTAACTACTGACTTTTTTGACAAGGAGAGGAAAATCTGTTACCCCTCCTTTTTGAAGGAGGGGCAAGGGGAGGTTGATAGCTTTTACACATAGACTTCTAATTCCTTTTTCTTACAAATGTATTTTCAAACAAGCCCCAGAGGAATGATGCTCGCCCCCCATAAGGGCGCAGAACAAATAATCCGGCTTGCCATCTTTCATCAATATCTGAGGACGTTCAAATCGCTGTCTTTCAGGCTCATCAAAGTAATGAGTGGAAATATGATAGGCCTGTTTAGGCTTGGACCAATTCATCCCATCTTTGGATTGAAAGTATAAGCCGCTGTGATAGTTTTGCAGGCCCATATCTTTGATCACGCAGTGAAATTTGCCATCATAATGAAAGAAGTAAGGGTCTTCGCATTGGGCGTTTTTCTTAAATCTTTGATTGTCTATGATGGGGTTTGCTTCATATTTGCGGTAGGGCCCTTCTAGCTTATCGGCAATGGCTAGGCCCGTCTTGCGCATATTGTCATTGTCTCGATCCCAAGCTCGATAGTAGAGCCAAAACTGTCCGTTGGGGTGTAGCAGGAGCGACGGATTGACTACACAATAAGAGTCCCAATTGCGAGGATTGGCAGAGGTATTGATGATGGGCTCGTCAGAGATGCGCGTCCAAGGGCCGTCGAGCGAATCCGCCACAGCGATGCCAATCTTTTGGGTATTGGCATACTGGGCTCTATCTCGCCACATCTGACCTCCAGACATAGAGTTGCCGATATAGACCATCGCGTAGCGATCGCCGACTTTATGGATGGTAGGATTGTGGATGGTATCGGCATCCCAATAACCTTCGCCACGACCTTTGAGTACGCTGCCTAGCACTTTGTAAGGTCCCTCGGGTTTATCCGCTACCGCATGGGCGATTTCACTTTTACTGAGCCAGTTTCCATGATCGCCGGGCCAGCGCGAAAAAAAAACGTGAACACGCCCATCGTCTCCATAGATGGGAGAGCATCCCCAGACATTCCACCCTGCCTGATCATGCAGGATACGATGGCCTTTGGGGTCGAGGCTTTTGCAAAACCAAGACTCTTCGAGAACGCTTGAGTGGGTCGGTTGTGCGGCCAAATTAGGGGAGAGCGAGAGTAGCGAAGTGCTGGCTCCGAGTAGCATCGAGTTTTTGACGAAGTCCCTTCTTTTCATTGTATTATCGTGTTTTTTGTAGTCTTATTTCATCGATTTTGGCTTGCATGGATTTGACTCTCTCTGGCTGTTGGGGAGCGAGGTTGCTTTGCTCACTAGGGTCTTGAGAGAGATCATAGAGCTGGGCTTCTGGCTGCAAACCGCCTTCGATGCCTTTGCCCGCGATCCATGCGCCGCTATTTGTGCTAGGCTCGATATATTTCCAATCGCCTTGGCGAAGGCTGAGCGTAAAAGATTCTTCTAGTAAGTACTCTGTCCCAGCCTTTTCAGCCTTTAGCAAAGCGGGTAAAACATCTTGACTATCCATTGCCTCATTATGCGCCAATGGCTTTTGCAGCAAAGAAGCAATAGAGGCATATAGGTCTGTTTGATTGATGAGGGCGGAGCTGACGCCAGCTTGGATATGCCCTGGCCAATAAGCGATCATAGGTACGCGGGTTCCGGCTTCGTAGGCACTGTATTTACCACCACGGTAGCCTCCGGCAGGATCATGCTTGCCGAGTAATTCGACGGCTTGATCTTCATAACCATCGTTGAGTACGGGCCCATTGTCTGAAGTAAAAATGACCAAGGTTTCTTGATCGAGATGGAGGGCTTCGAGCTGCTTAATGATTTCTCCGCTCATCCAATCCATCTGCGCGATGGCATCTCCCCTTAAACCCATGCTGCTTTTTCCTTGGAAGCGTTCGGCGGGTAGCCGTGGTACATGGATATCATGCAGCGAAAAGAACAAAAAGAAGGGAGCGTTCTGCGAAGCAGTAATAAAATCCTTGGCCTTTTGTGTAAAGATATTGGGGAAGTCTTCGTCCACCCAGAGTGCCGATTCTCCCCCGCTCATATAACCAATGCGCCCGACACCATTGACGATCGTATTGCTGTGTTGGGGGTCGCCTAAATATCTTACTGCCTCGGGATTTTCGCTCGCAATCAATCGTTCGCGCAGCGGCTCTTCATAACTTACTTGGATCGGGTCGGCCGTATCTAATGCTACGATATGATGGTTTTCGAGATAGACACAGGGCACACGGTCGCCTGTAGCGGGTAGCAAAAAAGCATAGTCAAAACCCACCTCTAGCGGACCGGGTTTTACGGCTGCGTTCCAATCTACATTGCCATCGCCTAGGCCCAAATGCCATTTGCCCACAACGCCTGTTCGGTAGCCCGCCTTTTTCAACATACTCGGGAGTGTGTAGGAATTAGGCTCGATCAATAATGGTGCATCTCCCTTGAGCACTTTGGCCTGTCGCCTGAACGCAAATTCTCCGGTCAGCAAAGCATAACGCGAAGGAGTGCAGGTAGCAGCGGCACTATGCGCATCGGTAAAACGAATGCCATTGGCTGCCATCTTATCAACGGCAGGGGTCGAAACACCTTGAGCGCCATAAGACTCCAGATCACCATAGCCTAAGTCATCGACATAGATGATGACAATATTGGGAGGCTGATTAGGAGGCGGAGTTTGAGCTTTTTCGGCGCAGCCGAACGCTAGTATCGAAAATAGGCAGAGGAACAAAAGGGGATCAATCGCCTCGGGCTTAAAAAAGCCTAGTTTACTAAGCCCTTCGGGATAGAGAACTCCTTTATAAAAAGATACCCATTTCATTTTTTCAAGTTTCATGTTGCAAACGTTAGCCATTATTGAATGATGAGCTTCTTACTAAGGTTTATTTCATCACTTTGCAAGCGCAACAGATAAATACCAGCGGGTAAATCTCTGAGCATAAGCCGAATG